>JBEKYG010000788.1:0-3033 GCA_049511215.1 Acidobacteriota bacterium
TATGCCAGCAGGGCGTAGGCGGTGGAGTGTGACTTGTTGAATCCGTACTTGGCAAATTGCTCCATGAGGTCGAAAACCTGGACCCCGATCTTTTCCGGTACTCCTTTCGCTCGGGCTCCGGACAGAAACTTGGATCTCATGGAGTTCATGACCGAGGCCAGCTTCTTGCCCATCGCCTTACGCAGCTGGTCGGCTTCGCCCAGCGAAAGCCCCCCCATCTTGCTCGCTATCTGCATCACCTGTTCCTGGTAGACGATGACTCCATAGGTCTCTTTGAGTATCTCCTCGAGAATCGGGTGCAGGTACTGAACATGAACAAGGCCGTGCTTCCTCCGGATGAAATCGGGGATCATGTCCATGGGCCCGGGGCGATACAGCGCGTTCAGGGCGATCAGGTCTTCGAAACGCGCCGGCTTCAGCCGGCGCAGTTCAGCCTTCATGCCGCCGCTTTCAAATTGGAAGATGCCATTGGTCCTCCCCTCGGAGAAAAGCGCGTATACTTCGGGATCAATCAGGGGAATCGCCGAGAGATCAAGCTCGACCCCAGTTTCTTCACGGATGCATTTTACGGCATGATCGAGAACGGTGAGGGTCGTGAGGGCGAGGAAATCCATCTTGAGAAGCCCGATCGACTCCAGATCCTTCATGCTGTATTGGGTGGTGAGTTCCTCCTTGTTGGATTTCGCCAGCGGGATAAGTTCCATCAGTGGCTTGGGGGCAATCACCACGCCGGCTGCGTGTGTCGAAGCATGTCGGGACAACCCCTCCAGGCGCTTGGCTATCTCGATCAGGTTCGCAATCTGCGGTTTTTTCATCTCCTCGCGCAGACGAGGTTCCTGCTCGAGCGCCTTATCGATCGTTGCGTTGAGCTCGTTGGGAATGAGCTTGGCGATGCGATCCACTTCGGCGTAGGGAATGTCGAGGCTCCTGCCGACATCCCGAATTACTCCTTTTGCCGCCATGGTGCCGAAGGTGATGATCTGGCATACGCTGTCGCGCCCATATTTGTTCGCGACGTAATCGATCACCTCCGCGCGCCGATTCATGCAAAAGTCCATATCGATGTCCGGAGGCGCGATCCTCTCCGGGTTCAGGAACCGCTCAAAAAACAGATCGTATTGAAGGGGGTCGATGTCGGTGATGCGCAGGCTGTAGGCCACCAGGCTGCCCACGACTGAGCCGCGTCCGGGGCCGACTGGAATGCCTTGGTCGCGCGCGTACTTGATCAGATCCCATACAATCAGAAAGTAACTTGGGAACTTCATCTTCTCGATCATGTCGATCTCGAAGGCCAGTCGCTCCTCATAGACCTGCAACGGATTCTTCAGCCCACCTTCACGGGCCAGCCCCTCCAGGTGCCGGCGACGCCAGGCAAAACCCTCCCGCACAACCCTTTCAAAATAGGAGTCCAACGGCTCACCCTGGGGTACGTCAAACGGAGGCAGGTGAAAAGCCGACATATTGAGCTGGAGATTGCAGCGATCGGCGATGCGGAGGGTATTGCTCAGCGCCTCAGGTACGTCCTTCCAAAGCTGGTGCATCTCCTCGCCCGACTTGAAGTAGTACTGGTCGCTGGTATAGCGCAAGCGGTCGGTATCCTGGACGGTCTTGCCGGTGCCGATGCAGAGCAGGACATCGTGAGCGACACTGTCATCTTTAAGCAGGTAGTGGGTATCGTTGGAGCAGACCAGTGGAATCCCTGTTCGTTTGGAAATCTCGATGAGTGCGGGATTCACGCGCTTTTGAGCCGGAAGTCCGTGGTCCTGAAGCTCGAGAAAAAAGTTGCCTCGACCGAAGATGTCCTGCAAAGCCACCGCTTCATCGATCGCGGAATCCTGCTGCTCCATGAGCAGATGCTGCGCAATGGCGCCTTTCAGGCACGCTGAGAGGGCGATCAGTCCCTTGCTGTACCTGGCGAGGAGTTCCCTATCAACCCTTGGCCGGTAATAGAATCCTTCGAGATAGCCAAAGGATACCAGCTTGCTCAGATTGTAATAGCCGGCCTCATCCTCCGCGAGCAGGATCAAGTGGTTGGACTGATCGCTTCCTCCCGTCTTCTTGTGCCGGCTTTCCTTGGCAACGTAGATTTCACAGCCGACAATCGGCTTAAGCCCTTTCTTTCGCGCGGCAGTATAAAACTGGATCGCGCCGAAAAGGTTTCCATGGTCTGTGAGGGCCAGGGCGGGCATCTGCATGGATATGGCAGTGTCCACAAGCTGCTCCAGCTTGGATGCACCGTCCAGCAGACTGTAATCGGAATGATTATGCAGGTGTACGAAAGGCGCCGGTGACGACACGACTCACTCCCATTCAATGGTTCCAGGTGGTTTTGAGATGATGTCGTAAACGACCCGGTTGCACACGCGGACTGCCGGCACGGCATACCGAGTCAGGCCCGCCCGATAAGACGATGCCTGCGGGCTTCATCTCGCGGGCCTTTTCGAGGGCGCGCTTGAAAGAGACGATTTCACAGTAAACACGGAGCTCGCGGATGCCACGGGTGGTCAGCTGGGTATGCTGGGAACCGAAATTCGAGATTAGGGCACTTTGGCGGTTAATAAGAGTCTCCTGGGTTTTGTTTGCTAGTCTCTTGCGGCCGCCATACAATATCGCAGCGGTCGCCAATTTGCAATGGCCGACCTCAGACCTCCGACATCTCGGCTGAAGCCAGTATCTGAAGGCCGGATATCGATGATTGATTGTCGAGGGCCTGGGGTCGGAAGTCGGAGGTCGGATGTCGGAGATAGGGTTTTCGCACCCATGGCTGCTCTTGCTGGCGCTGGTGCCATTAGCGCTTCCGTTAGTGCACCTGTTTCCCAGTTTGCGCAAGCGCGGTCTGGTGTCCATTTCAACTTATGACTGGATGCCTTTAGCCGCCGCGAGTCCGCCTTACGCACGGTGGTCCGCGGACGCGTTGCGCGTTCTCGCTCTCCTTTGCCTGACCCTCATTGCCGCCGGCATTCGCTCCGGGAAAAGCATCCCGGTCACGACTGAGTCATCGGAGGCGCTGGTCATAGTACTGGACGTCTCCAG
>JBEKYG010000789.1:0-3031 GCA_049511215.1 Acidobacteriota bacterium
AGCGAAATGAAACTCCCCATGCAAGTCAAGCTGCTGCGCGTGCTTCAGGACAAAGAAGTGTACATGGTAGGGGCGACGCGCCCGCTGAAGGTGGATGTCAGGATCATCGTGGCCACCAACAAGGACCTTATGAGCATGATTGGGAAAGGAGCTTTCCGGGAGGACCTATATTTCAGGCTCTCCATTGCAACCATCGCCATACCTCCGCTGCGCCAGAGGGTCGGCGACATCCTGGCCCTGGCTCATCATTTTGCGGTCAGGTTTGCCAATGAATTCGGAAAGCCAATCCCCCGTTTATCGCATAAAGCCCTCGAAGCTTTGAAGAATTACGACTGGCCCGGCAATGTCAGGGAACTTGAGAATGTGATTCAGCGCCTCGTCCTCATGTCAGATACCGGAATCATCGATGTCATCGATCTGCCACCGAATATGCGTTTCTCGATCTCGCTCCACCCGGGATTGAACCGCACCCTCGCGGAAGTCGAGAGCGAACATATTCGCAATGTCCTGGCAAGTGTGGGCGGCATCAAGACAAAGGCCGCTGAGATACTCGGGATCGATCGCAAGACCTTAAGGGAGAAACTGAAGGGTCGAGACGACGAAGGAGGGGCCTAATTCATTTTCACGTGAAGCTCTCTGCGTGTGTTTCGAGTATTTCGTGGCTCGCCGCTGTCCGATAAGCCAGGCATGTTCCCCCGATCGTCCATTTTGCGGATCAAGTGCTTGCCTTTCGTCTTCGTCCAGTTTGCCTCGAGGTTTCCGCAAAGTGCTTGCACGGGTGGAATGGGCTTGTCGTCGGGTGCGCGCGTGTCGCTGAAAACCGCTAATACCTACACGAGCACTCAGTGGGGTCTCGCTACTGATCTGCCGATCTCATCGTTGACCAGGATTCTGAGCATGATTTCCAGGTAGGCCATGCGCGTGTTGAGAATGTTCACCGCCAGCTCAATCGTGCCCATTGCCGCGCTGACCCTTGAAGTCCGCGTATGCCTTGCAGTCCACACGGATGTTGCTCCGGAACGAAAGATTGCCCACAAGGCTGATCAGCGGCGCGCGGCGCTGCCACACGTTGCTGCATAGCCTCCGCAGAACGCGCGGCATGGAATAGAAGTTCCGATTGCAGGAGGTCATTTCCTGGATGACAGCGTTCAGAGACAAATGACTGTAGCGGGCCACCGGGTAGGTCAGTGTGTTATACTTCCAGTCTTCCGGGAAATCGCTGAGGACGATGCGGCCATCCGCCTTCATCTGGTCCCACAAGCGCGTACCGGGAAGGGGCGTCAGAAACAGGACATTAAGATTGTCGATGCCGTAATGGCCGGCCACGCGGGCGATACGTTCGCCGATGCCCGGTCTGTCTATGTCCAAACCGATGATAAAGGATCCCACGACCATTATGTTGTGTCGCTGTATGCGGCGCACGGAGGCACGGAAATCCCGGCCCTTCAAAAGGTTGAATTTCTTGCCGATCTCCAGTAGCCCCTCCGGTTCGGGGGATTCAAAGCCGATGAAGACGCCTCTGCACCCGGCCTTTGCAGCCAGCGCCGGGAGTTCCTCGTCATCGGCGAAGTTAATTGTGGCCTGGCCCACCCATTCTTTTCGCAGGTTTGCCTTTGCCATGGCGCGGAACAGGTCTTTGGCGCGTGCGATGTGTTCTGGGCGCGTGCCGATGAGGTTGTCGTCCACCACCAAAACGCGTTTCTCCCGGACCGACTGGAATTCCCGTACGACGTCCGGAATGGGCCGCTGCCGGTAGCGGGCGCCGTTAAATGCCGTCACGCTGCAGAAGGTGCAGTTCAACGGACAGCCGCGCGTGGTCTGAACGGCCCCGAAGGCATATCCACTGGCCAGCAAGTCATGACGGGCCAAAGGGACATCGTTTATCTTGGCCAGCCCTCCGTCATACCGAGGCTTCAGGCTGCCATGCCGGGCATCCTCCAGGACGTGGGGCCAGATGGCCTCGGCTTCCCCCGTGACGACCGAATCCACACGATCCATGACCTCGTCCAGGCACATGGTTGCGTGAATGCCGCCCATGACGACAGGCACGCCCAGACGCCGAAAGTGAGCGGCCACTTCATAGGCGCGGTTCGCCTGCGAGGTGAAAGCCGTAATGCCCACCAGGTCCGGCGGCGGCATGGCCGGATAATCAGGCGCACCGAGGTTCTCGTCCACGATCGTAATCTCCCACTCCGGTGAGGTCAGGCCCGCGAGAACCATAAGGCTGAGCGGCTTCCACACGCGGTAACGGTTCCAGCGGCTCTCCCGGACTTTGACGATGCTGACAAGTGGGTTGGAGGGGTTGATCAGATATAGTCGCATGGCGTCTATTCACCCACGGATAGGGATTTGCTTTTTCTCCTTCTTTTCCTGAATGCCGGTTTAATGGATGGAAGGTCGCAACTACTATTTGTTGGCCTAACGGCCGAACTCAGCGGCCCGTTCGCGGCCACCGCAGCACCTTGTTTGGTGGTTCCATCTCGATCCTGTTGCCGGACTCTATTTTGGAAAATACCGTCGAACTTCCGCCGCAATCTGACGACCGGGCATCTGTATATCAGACGCACCTGCGTATAAGCATTTTGGACCTTCTGACATGGGGTCATGCGGCAGTGGATTTTTTCCTCCCACGTGTATCCCCCAGCCATGCGAGTGAGAATATATGCTGGTAATATCTAACGAGATAACCTGGACAACAAGCCCCGGTTATCTCGTTTATAAGCCTAACAGTTTAACGGGTCATAAGGCTTCGGGTATTTTGACCTTGGTGTCCGGGCCAATTGCCTTGATGGCAACTTTCACAGCATCTTCCATCGGATCTTTGAAGGGCACCTCGATTCGGAGCAGGCCGTGCTCGTAGGTCGCTTCGGCTTTGACAGGTTTCACCGGCCAACCTAAAGCCAGTGCTGATACATACTCGACGTCCCTTGCCGGCGCTGTCAGGTGGATGCTGTCTTCCAGGATCTTCACATCGATAGTATCTGTTGGCGCTCCCGGGATGGCGAACTCTACTACTAGCTTGTGGTTCTCC
>JBEKYG010000790.1:0-3010 GCA_049511215.1 Acidobacteriota bacterium
CCACCGAGAGCAATTCGATGCCGACCAGCGACACCTTCGCCCACACATCAATCACGATTCCCTTGTCGAGAATGCGATCAACAACCTCAGCCAGGCTCGAGGAATCGGTCGATTTCGCCACCTTTGCCATGTTAATCTCCTTTCAATTGAGAACAGCCGATCTTGAGTTTATGGAAATGACTCACTTCAGTTGAGTCTGTGACTCCTTATGCATGATCCGTGCCAGTGCATGATAAAGATAGCCAAAGGTGTGCGACGGGGAGCCGGGCATCATGCCACTCCGGCCTGCAGTCAGGCCGCAAGCGTGAGTCAATCCAAGCTCTTCGCGCGGATCCGCAGAATATCCGTGGCATCGAATCCCTGGATTCACGGCCCACAAATATGACTTCTCCCAGTGACGTCTACCCGAATCGAAATGCGCCCTATGGAACTTATTCCATGGATGACGAACCCGAAAAGCAGGGTACTGCTGCTATGTCATCCTGGGCGTGCCGGTAGGAATTATCATTCATCCCTGGAACTGCGATTCAGATGCTGTGATCACACCGCGGCACTGATCAAAGTAGCGGAAGCAGCGATGCTGCACAGAGCCGCAACTGCAAGGAGCGGACGCCGCGCAACCGCTCCGCTTGGTGCGCGCGCGGCTCTGAATGGCATTATGGCCCCCGGCACAAACCTAATGCTCATTCCCAGTGTTTGAATCACAGCCCTGGAAGCATCCCCCTGGACTGGGACTGCGCCCGTTTGTATGTGGCCCGTGCCAGACTTTGATAGTGGGATATCCGACGAATGCGGAGTATGGAAACAAAAGAATGGAACCGCCGCTGGGGTGCAGGGCCCACTACAGCCTTCTCCTGAAGGAGACCTTCGTGCTTTAATGTCGCCGGATACGATCGAACTCAGGTTGAATCCTGATCCGCAGAATTGCTGGAGGTCGTCATGACCAACCGCGTGCACAATCCGACCGAGAGACGCTTATGGGCTCTCATTGAAAAGAGCACAGTGGCCCTATGGCTTCTCGATGCCGATGGAATCATTCTCTACTCTAGCCCTGCCGTCACCCGGATCTTGGGATACGACTTCACCGAACAAGTCGGTGGCAACGTCTTCGAATGGATCCATCCCGAGGACCGGGGGCACGCCGCCGAACTGTTGGCCAAACTCCTTCAAGAACCTGCGTGCGCGATAGGCAGCCAGCTTCGTTACCGACACAAAGACGATTCCTGGCGCTGGTTGGAGGGGACCGGCACAAATCTCCTTAGCGAGCCCGAGATTGAGGCCATTGTCATCAACTATGTTGACATCACGGAGCGAAAGCACACTGAGGAGCCGTATCGCAGCATAACGGAAAACATCCAGGACGGATTGGCCATCATAAAGGACAGGAAAATCATCTACGTTAACAATCGTCTCAGTGAGATTCTCGGGTACCCCAAGGAAGATCTTGTCAACATGACCGGCTTCGACCTTGCTGCGCCCGAGGAAAAGGAGCTGATGAAAGAAATTGTGGAAGGTATACGGCAGGGGAATCTTCCCCTAAAGGAACTGCAGTTCTGGGTCGTGCGCAAGAACGGCGAACGCCGTTTCATTCAGAATCGTTTTGCCCCGCTTTGGGACGGAACCTCTCGCCTTGTGGTGACCACCGATATTACGGAGCGCGAGCTGGCGGAGGCAGAACGCGCTCGATATACCGGCCAGCTGCAGCATCTGGCGGAGGCGGCGCTCGAGATCAATTCGTTATTCCGTGCGAGAGATGTTCTCAAGACTACCAGCGAGAAGGCGCGTTCAATCATAGGAGCACATCTCGCCACCGCCAGCCTCACCAAGGATGAGAGCTACGCTCAATTGATCCGACACACTTCCCTGTCCTCCAAGTATGCTTCCTGGCAAGGCTATGATGAAGGGCCGGACGGGTCTGGAATCTACAGACTTGTCTGTCAGTCCAACAGGCCGATGCGCCTGACGCAAGCCGAATTGGAAGCGCATCCTGCCTGGCGTGGGTTCTCTAAAGCCGCGGGAAAACACCCGCCGCTGCGCGGCTGGCTTGCGGCGCCGTTCACCGGACATGACGGGTGCAACTTAGGCATCGTCCAGCTGTCCGACAAGTATGAAGGGGAGTTCAGCAAAGACGATGAAGCCATACTGGTCCAACTCGCGCAGATAGGCTCGGGTGCCCTTGAGAATGCCCGATTGTATGAGGAAGCGAAGTTCGGGCACGATCAGCTGCGAAGGTTGAGCCGGCAGGTCATCTCAGCGCAGGAGGAGGAGCGCCGCAGCATATCGCGCGAATTGCACGATGAAATGGGCCAGCTCATGACGGCGCTGAAAGTCAGCCTGGAATTGATTCGGGATGATCTGCCTCTGGAGCTTTCCATCTTGCATCGTCGTATGCTGGAAGCTGGGACCTTGGTCAACGAGGCCATGGAACGGATTCGCACTCTGGCCCAGGGTTTGCGGCCGCCGGCGCTCGATGCCATAGGTCTCAACGCGACCCTGGAAGGCCTGTGCCGTGATTTCGCCCGGCGGACCCATATCGTCATTGATTATTCCGGGTCTGAACTGCCGCCGCTGCCCGATGCTGCCAATATCACTCTCTACCGTACCGTGCAGGAGGCGTTGACAAACGTAGCCAAGCATGCGCAAGCAAGCCGTGTCGGCGTCTCACTGACCCTCGGTTCGGGGCAGATTACCCTCCTGGTGGAAGATGATGGACTGGGATTCGATCCGCAGGCGACAGCCGGGATCAAGAGCTTCCAGGGGTTCGGCTTGATGGGCATGAAAGAACGGCTGGAGTTGCTCAACGGGCGACTTCAAATCGAGTCCAGGCCAAACCAAGGTACTCGCCTGATCGCACAGATTCCCTATTCAAGCGCACCAAGCCAACGGAATTAGCCCAACTTCCGAATTTGGCGGAGCAGAATCCTTTGTTTATGCGGGTTTCGGAGTTTTTTCAGTCACTATGTTTCCGGTGCTGCAGGCATTTCCTTCAGTCCAAAGATGTTGTAAGGAT
>JBEKYG010000791.1:0-3009 GCA_049511215.1 Acidobacteriota bacterium
GACAAGACCGTTGCCGCGGTCGTCAGCAACGCAAAGCGGCAGCGACCACCCGCACCGCCTGGGGAAACAGAGGCACTCCTTCTCAGTCATCGCGATCAGATCCGTCATTGGCCGGAAAAGAACGATCTGCTGTTGACAAAGGTCCACGGACTTCTGGTGTGCGATGGAGTCCTGGTTCCATGTCAATCTCTGCACCGCTTCGCACAGAGGTGGCTCGACTTTGGAAAACGGAAGTCGGCTACCGTCCGGCCGATGTCTGCCCGAGCAGGGTCGAAATCTCGCCGGGCGATCGCAGGACTCGGGGCAGGCAGCGAATTGCCGGGCGTTCTGACGCTCAGAAACCGATTCTGGCCCGGCAATTCGCTGCCTGCCCCGAGTCCCCCCTGGATTTCCTGGCTTGTCGTCCCTCTTTTCCCAACTTTATCCCTGCGTCCCCGGATAGAAATGCTTATCAACAAAAAACAGCACCGAAATATCGTAAAAATGCCTATTGACTTAGCTCATAACGCTGGCTATCTTGCCGTCCGAGGATGGAAAAGGCACGGTCAGACGATACGAAGAGCACAGTCTGCGCTCTGGGAAGAAGAGCTTTTCGACCGGTTGATCGGGGGTTGCGCATTTACGGGGACCATCACCTACGACGAGTTGGTAGACCAAGGGCCATTATGAGTTAAGTCAATAAGCATTTCGTGAAAATATCAGGGGAGAAAAACCCGGCGCGCCCCAATTTGGTCAATTATGCGCGATTGGCGCCGATAAGATGGCGGGGTGGGATATTAGAATGATATAATCCCTCCAGACCGGAATTGTACTTTGGCAGCAAGAAGACAGCGGAATTAATTTGGTCCGAATTATTCTTGATGCTCAATCAGACAATGTGAAGCAGAGGATTGGACGTAGACGAACGCAGAGACGAGCTTTGCCGCCTGTTTTGGGAAAGCACTATCGATGTAAGGGACATTCCTTGGCTGAATGCCCCGCATCGGCATTTGGCATCTGGGGATTATCTTGCGCAACTATCCTGTTATAATCCGGATTGTCAGCTGGATTTGGCAATTCTGGAAGTCATTAAGAGTTGATAGCCTCAAGGCACTTGCGGCTACATTAGCACTCTTGTGTAAAGGCCACCGCGGAGCGCTCCTAGTGACCGGTCGGGCGAGCCTCTTCGGGATTGTTAACCCTCGATCAGCGGTCGAAGCACCTTTCAACGCAGTGGATTCGCTTGACCACCGCGCGATCGATCGAGATCTCGCTTTCTGGAGGCAGCATTTTGCCGCTCCGCTGCCCGTTCTTGATTTGCCCTCTGATAGACCCCGGCCGGCCGTTCCCACACGGTGCGGGCGGACCGTGTCCTTTCTCTTGCCTTCCCACTTCATTCCCGACCTCCGCTCTATCGCAGACCACGAGGACGCCACCCTCTTTATGGCTCTCTTTGCCGCCTTCAACGTCCTCCTCCATCGCTACTCGAGCCAGGACGACATCATTGTCGGCTCCCCCATCGCGGGCCGTAACCGTCTGGAAACAGAAAACCTGATCAGTTTTTATGTCAACACGCTTGCCATCAGAACCAACCTTTCCGGAAATCCCCCATTCCGCCAATTACTCGCGCGTGTGCGCAATGTCTGCCTGGAAATCTACGCTCATCAGGACCTCCCCTTCGACAAAGTGGTCGAAGCTCTCAATCCCGATCGTGACCGTAGCCACTCGCCCTTCTTCCGGGTCATCTTTGCACTCCAAGCCGATCCCAACGAAAATATGCGCCTCCCCGGACTGGAAACATCTGTCGCCGAGACCGATACCGGCACCGCCAAATGCGACCTCTCGCTTTTCGTTTCCGAGAAACCTGACGGGCTATGTGCGACTTTTGAGTACGGCACTGATCTTTTTGACCCCGCCTCAATCGAGCGCATTGCCGGCCACTTTCAAATGCTGCTAGAGGGAATCGTCCAGGATCCTGACAAAGAGATCGGTTTGTTCCCTCTGCTGACACCGGCAGAACGGGAACAGCTGTTGGTCACCTGGAACCAGACAGCGGTCGAATATCCCCGAAACGCCTGCATCCACCAGCTATTCGAAAATCAAGTTGTGCGCACCCCCAATGCGCTCGCTCTATTGTTCGAGGATCAATCGCTGACCTATGAAAAACTCAACGAGCGCGCCAACCGTCTCGCGCATTTTCTGCGCAAGCGCGGCGTCGGGCCCGATGCCCTCGTCGGCATCTGCATGGAGCGCTCGCTCGATATGATCGTGGCGTTGCTCGCCATTCTTAAGGCAGGCGGAGCCTACGTCCCCCTCAATCCTGCTTTCCCCGAGAAGCGCCTCCGCATCATGCTCGAGGGCACAACAATTTCTGTCGTCCTCACTCACGGCTCATTTGCAGACCGCTTGCCACAATCCACCGTTGAAGTGATCTCTCTGGATCGCCAGCACGAGATGCTCGAGCGCGAGAGCCTGGCCAATCCCAACATCTCGGTCGGAGCCGAAAACCTCGCCTATATCAACTACACTTCCGGTTCCACTGGCATGCCCAAGGGTGTCCAGATCCCGCATCGCGGCGTCGTCCGCCTCCTCATGGGAAGCAACTATGCTCAACTGGACGCATCGAGGACTTTCCTGCAACTCTCCACCATTTCTTTTGACCTCGCCACCTTCGAGATCTGGGCCCCGCTCCTTCACGGCGGGCGATGCGTACTGTTCCCAGGAAGCGTGCCAACCGCGGAGGCACTCGGTGAAATCATCCAGAAGCACAACGTGGACACCCTCTGGCTGACCGCATCCCTGTTCAATAGTGTGATCGATGAAAAACCCGAAGTGCTCACGCGCATCCGCCAGCTGCTCATTGGCGGTGAAGCCTTGTCGGCAAAGCACGTCAGGCAAGCCCTCCACTCCCTGCCTCACACCCAAATCATTAACGGCTACGGCCCGACCGAAAGTACCACCTTTACTTGTTGTTATCCCGTACCACCCATACTCGATGAGTCTACCTTATCCATTCCCATCGGACGGCCC
>JBEKYG010000792.1:0-3008 GCA_049511215.1 Acidobacteriota bacterium
TCCTCGGTCTGCCGCACAGCTTGCCGTGCGGCCGCGACTAATTGATGGTCAGTTCTTCGTGGTCTTGCCATAAAGAAACAGTACCATAATTAGTCTCATCTTGGAAGCGAATTAGAATAAGCTTGCTCGACCCGGAGTTTGCCAATCTCCCAATGGATCTCGACCGTGCGGAGCGGGCAGGGATTCGCCGCAAGCTGGCTCGGCACCTGGTCCAGCGCCGGCGCGCGGACATTCGCCATTACCTGGCAACCGACACCGCTTTCCCCGAGCGCAAGGACAAAGAGGCCACCTACACCTTCAGCAAGGACTACCGCAGGCTCTTCGATGACATTCTCGCTTTCGCGCGCGATTTCGTGTCGGAAAGCGATGGTGGCGAGCGCCGGCGCCGCGTGCGCTATTGGTCGGCTCTGGCTCTACTCCGCTGCGTCTCCTCCAGCCCGGCCGCGGCCGCCGCTACACTGCGCAGCCGCGCTGCCGTGGATCAGGCTGCCGATGAAGAAGTGGATGAAGTGGGCCGGCGCACGGTGCTCGACCAGGGCGATGCCGACGATACCATCGCCCTCGATTTCAGCCCCGGATCCGATACCGAGAACGGCGCCGAAAATACCCGGCGCAAGCTGCTGGAGTTTGCGCGCCGGGCCGAAGCCCAGCCAGGCGAAGCGGATAACAAACTGCAGGGCGCGATCCGCGAGATCAGGGGGCTGCTGAAAGACTCCTTCCAGCCCGTCGTCTTCTGCCGCTTCGTGGACACTGCCGATTACGTGGCGCGCCAGCTGCGCGAGGCGCTTCCGGCCAAGGTAAGAGTTGAATCGGTGACCGGGCTGTTGCCGCCGGCGGAACGCGAAGCGCGCATCGCGGCGCTGGTGGCCGAACCGGGCCAGTACGTGCTTGTCTGCACCGACTGCCTGGCAGAAGGCATAAACCTTCAGCAGCACTTTAACGCCGTCCTTCACTACGACCTGGCGTGGAACCCGACGCGGCACGAACAGCGCGAGGGACGGGTGGACCGCTTCGGCCAGAAGAAGACCGAGGTGCGCGTGGTGACCTACTATGGCATGGATAATCCCATCGACGGCGTGATCCTCGATGTTCTTATCCGCAAGCACAAGAAGATCAAGAGCGATTTGGGCGTTACCGTCGCCGTGCCCGGGTCCAGCGAACAGATCGCCGAGGCGCTGTTCGAGGGCGCACTGTTCCGTGAGAAGATAAGTTCGGGCGCGCGGCAGCTGGCGCTCGACTTCATCGACAACCTCGAGCCGAAAAAGCAAGCCATCCACGCCGAATGGGAAAACGCCCGCGACCGCGAAAAGGCCAGCCGCTCCCGGTTCGCCCAGCACACGCTCAGCCCGGAAGCCGTCGCAGCCGAACTACAGAGCGTGCGCATCGCCATCGGCCGCAGTGAGGATGTCGCCCGGTTCCTGCACGCCGCGTTGCAGGCGGCGAATGTGCCGGTGCAGACCAAGGGCAAATCCGTGATCCTGCAACTCAGCAACGAAACACCGCGCGCCCTGCGCCAGGCCATCGGCCGCGACGAGCCCTTCACCGGCCGCTTTGACCTGCCGCTCGAGGAGGGCGATGTTTATCTGGGACGCACCAGTCCGGTGATCGAGGGCCTTGCCGGCTGGACGCTCGATCAGGCGCTCGATCCGGTGGTCCGCGATGCGCGGCCGGTGGCCTCGCGCTGCGGCGTCATCTCGACTTCTGCCGTGAGCGCTCGCACAACCATCCTCGTCGCGCGTTTCCGCTATCACCTGCAGATCGCCGGAGCAGACGCCGAGACCATCCTGTGCGAGGAGATCGTCGCGCTCGCATGCACGGGTCCGGCGGCCGCGCCGCAATGGCTTACGCAGGATGAGAGTGAACGCCTGCTTGCTGCCCGGCCTGAGCGCAACCTGGCGCCGACGGCGATCGAACAGCAGTCCGGCCTGTTGCTCGATGCGCTGCCGAAGCTCCAGGCGGCCTTGGAAGCGGTGGCAACTGAGCGCGCGGCGGCTCAACTCTCCGCCCACGAGCGCGTGCGCGAAGCCGCGCGTACCAAGGGCCGTGTTACCATCAAGCCCGTGCTCCCGGTGGACATTTTGGGAATCTATGGACTTGTCCCGATTCCCGGAGCAGGAGGCGCCCGATGAACCGCGATGAAATTCATGAGATGGTTGCGCTCGGCGAAGACTCCCGCCGGCAGTTCAAGGCCGATGTCACAAATGCGGACTCCTTGGCAGCGGACCTGGTGGCATTTTCTAACAGTAGTGGCGGTCTGATTTTGATTGGCGTCGCCGATGACGGCGCGATGTCCGGGCTTGGTCAAAGGGATGTGCGCCGGATCAATCAACTCATTTCAAATGCCGCGACGCAGCATATGCGCAGCCCCATATCTCCAAGAACGGAAAACGTGCCAGTCACGGGAAAGCGGGTGGTCATTGCCCTGATCGTTTCCGAAGGCCTGGATAAACCCTATTTCGATCGCCATGGTGTGATCTGGATAAAGACCGGGAGTGACCGCCGCCGCATTCAGTCCAAAGAGGAGCTGCGGCGCCTATTTCAGATGACCGACCAGTTTCATGCGGATGAACTTCCCACAAGAGCCGGGATTGAGGCTCTCGACAGGCTGCGCTTCCGTGATTACCTTCGAGAAGCATATAAGCAGGACTATCCCGATTCGCCAGCAGATCTTATGCGATTGCTGCAGAACATGAATTTGGCGACCGACACGGCTGTCCTCAATCTTGCCGGGCTCCTGCTTTTTGCCGAACAGCCGGAACGATTCAAACCGCAATTCATGGTCAAAGCCATTCGCTTCCCCGGCAACAACATCCACGCGAGTGAATTTCTCGACTCCGAAGATTTCGTCGGTCCGCTGCGCACGCTGTTTGATGGCGCCATGGGGTTTGTCCTGCGAAATCTTCATAAAGTACAGGCGGGAAGGGGCGTGAATGCGCTCGGCGTCCCGGAAATTCCCCTGGTGGTTTTCGAGGAACTGCTGGTTAACGCGCTCCTTCACCGGGATTACC
>JBEKYG010000793.1:0-3003 GCA_049511215.1 Acidobacteriota bacterium
GCCTATGGTGCAGGTGGGAAACGCGGCGGTCAGGTTTTTGACATAAGGCCTGGGATCCACCCAGTTGAAACTGCGCGAGCCGTATGGACATGCGGCCATGCAGTAACGGCAGCCTATGCAGCGGTGCCAGTCCATCATGACGATGCCGTCGTCCCGTTTCCAGGTCGCCTGTGTCGGACAAACGCGCACACACGGAGGCCGATCACAGTGATTGCAGAGTACCACGAAGGGCTTTTCCTGGAACATTGCGTTGGCATATTCGCTCTTCTCAGACACAAAGGCGTCCTCAAAAGGTTCCTTCCAGATCCATTTGACCTCATGGCGCCGATCACTGATCTCGGGAACATTGTGGCTCCGGTTGCAGGCCTTGATGCACAGGTCGCATCGTTCCTTCTTGAGACACTTGCGCGCATCGACGACCATAGCCCAGCGCCTCGCGGCCAGGACTCCCGGCGGTGATGCCGGCTGGTTCGAGCCTGCTCTGATGAAAGCACCCATGGATTTCTTCGCCGCGAGCGCCACCAGCGACAGCCCCGTGATCCGCAGAAATGATTTTCTATCGAGACTCATCCTGTTTTCCAGTGCGCGTGGCGCTCGCCTGCGGCAGCGCCTGCCGGACAAGCCGCGGATCGACATGGCAATCCCAACAGTATGGGCTTCGGATGCCGTTATAGACGTGGCAGCGATCGCAGAAATCCGCTTTCTCGATGGGGCACTGCTGCAGGCAGGTTCCCGTAAGACTGATGGTATAGGTTCTGCCGTCATAGGCGGTGTAGGTCCGGATGTTATTGCGCACGGCCTGATCGCGCCATTCGTTGAGCAGCTTCATATGTGAGGTCTTCATGTAGGGGATGGGAGCCACGCATTCCTTCTCCCTGGCCGGAAGCTTGAGATCCGGTCCCTTGGCCGGCTTCCCTGTTGCCAGATCGTACCAGATCGGAAACGTGATCATTCCTAGAAAGACCAGCTGCGCGGCGATGATCAGCCCCCGGTCACGCATGGGCACCTACCTCCTTGGGCCCCAACGACTCCCCGCGCGGATCGGTGAGGCGTCCGCCCTCTCCAGTCGGAACCAAGGCGTTGCCGGCAAGTTCATGCCTTCCGGCAACTGCCACGATCGGCACCCAGTATTCCAGCGGCGGCGGCAGGGTTGCCCTGTCGATCTTAGTATTGCCAAACAGGGAGCGAAAAGGATCTGTAGGTAAGTAGTACGGGAGCCTCCGTTGAGTTATCGCTTTTTGTCCTTCGTCTCATCCGCGCAATTCTTGGCGATTGTTTCCCTGACGTAAAACCGGCGTCTTATCTCGTCGGCCTTGATCTCACTGATTTGCTCGCGACACCTTACGTACAGATCGAATGCGTGGAGAGCCATCTTGTCGACGCGCGTTTCGAAGGCCGCGAACGCGCTTCCATCCGAGTCAATCTGCCGGCCGCCCTTCAACTCCTGCCGCACAATTTCCTTGAGCAGAAAGATGAATGAAACGGCTTCCGAGGGGCTGAAATCCTGCACGGCCCGCATCCTGATGACCGTGTCCAATCCGTGCTCGAACTCGCCTGTAGCTTCAATCTCGAGAAGTGCATCAAACAGCGCCGGCAAATTCTCCTTGAGTGCATTCCCGACGGGATTACGGAAACGGTCATGTTCTTGAAGCATGAATCGGGAAGTACCATCCGGATAATTCTGCAGCGTGCGCTCCAGCCACAATCCGATAATGCCGTCTCTTTTGCTCGCAAGAAATTCCGCCAGGATTTTCAAGTTGCTCCCCTAAGCCGCCATGCAGACCGCCAGGTTCACGAAAATCTCATATGAACTCCAAGCGATGAATGGGTAATTCGCCACACGTCACTCATCATTGGTGATTTGTTTCTTGCTAGACGCATCCGGTCGGTTTAGGCAGTCCCGCAAGTTTGCAGGCGCCCTTTGCCGGTCCCGAAGGGAAAAGCTCATAGATCTGGTTCAGCTTCAGACCCGTCTCCTTGCAAAGCTTCCGCACCATCGGCGCGATGCCGAACTCGAGATAGTAGTTTCTGAGGTAGTGGATGACCTTCCAGTGTTCGTCGGTAAGTTCCGCCACTCCCTCGCTGGTCGCAAAATCCTCGGCCACCTCGGCGTTCCAAATGGTGGGGTCCTGCAGGAACCCGTCTTCATCCACTTCGTATGTCTTCCCGTTCACTTCAAACGTTGGCATTCTCTCGATCTCCTATTCAAATCAGAGGGTAGTAGGCGGTTGGTCGCGGCTGCTGACTTGACAGCGGTTTGCGCTGACTCAGTCCCCTACGCACTGCTGGGACACCGCCCGATGCAGGGGGCGTCTTGGGCATATACCGCGGTGGCAGCGGACGAATCTGAGCCCCTGCGCGCGCCGCAGCCTTGGTGATTGGCTTCTTGACCTCCTTAAACAATCCCAAACTGATCCTTGCGCAAACCAAATCCCGAAAACCCCAAAGACCTCAAAGCAATCTCCGCTTTGAGGCCTTTGAGGTCCTTGCGATCGCATGCTTGCCCACTAAAACCTTATATGCGTCGAGCGGGCATAGGTCTGGCCGGCGTTCTTGAAATCATCAATGTGGTAGCGCGTGAAGGGGATTCCGGTCAATTGGAAAAACCTGGGCCAGCCGATCCGCTCGATCCATTCTCCCACGCGCTCGTACTTGCGTGCGTTTTCAGCGTAAACCCGAACAATGTTTACCACCGCTTCCACCACCTCAGGCCAGTGCGGCGGATTGTTCGGGAGGAATGGAATGGCAAGCTTGGTGAATTTCGGGGCGGTGCGCGCATTGCTCACCTTCCCTCCTACCCAGATCGACAGGCCGTCGTTTTCCGGATCGTTCATTATCATTGCGGGACAGACCGTGTAGCAGTTGCCGCAGAACATGCATTGCTCTGCCACAACCTCGACCGATTGCTTTCCGTCGATGGTGGCCGGCCGGATGGCCCCGGTTGGACATGAGGCGATGAGGGCTGGTTGACGCGCAGGGTGTGGAAGTGCGCAACCTTCGGAA
>JBEKYG010000794.1:0-2977 GCA_049511215.1 Acidobacteriota bacterium
GCTCGGCTCAGGCACGGCAGGCGCCGGGTCGGTGTCGTAGGAAAAGGATTTCCAGTACGAAATGCTACTGCCATAGGAGTATTGGTCTCCAAAAGCCAGGGCTTCGGTTCCCCCACTTGGCCCCGGTTGCTGGTAAGTGACCTCTAGCTGGTCATCGACATATAGCTTGATGAAATTGTCCTGACCCTCAATGCGGTAGGTATGATAGTCGGTGGTAGTCACATCTATGGATATTCCTCCCAAGTCAGGGTCACCTACAAACACCGTGCCTGGATTGATGCTTATGTATGTCGAGTATGTGTCGTCATTGATCAACAGCGCTACGTTATAGTAATTGTAGTACGGTGAGGTGGGATCTAATGTCTCGGTCGAACCATCGAGCCTCATCTCCGTTTCGATAACCCAACCCCGGGAATTAAGTACATTAGCGGTCCAATCTCCGTTTTCCGAGATAAAATAAAGATATGCGGGCACAATGCCATAGACGGGGTCGGTGGCGTTTTGAACCGAGAGGGCGAGCACATTGATTAGGGGATTTAGGGGATCATAGTTACCGAATGAAGATTTTATATCATAGCCATAGCTGGCAGTTTCCCAATTGAGATCGGCACCGGCAGCGATATCGGCGAGGTTGAGGGAGATAGGGGTCGCTCCTGCGTAAGTATTCCAGCCTATCGCCAGAGTCAACACCCCGAAAAACAAGCGATATTTCGTCATTGTAGAGTCCTTGCTTGATGGAAGTAACCTAATCACCAAGCCCCCTCTCCCCTCAGGGGCAAAGCGGGCGTGCTTCCGCCATGGCAGCGCAAAGCGGTAAGGGCTTCGCGCTGCGACGACACAAACAACAGATCTATGGCCCGGTCTGTCTGACCAAGACGACAATCGTCTAGCAGACGCATTCGTCCGTCCATTTTTAAGGATGAGGAGATCCTTACAAATCAGGTCGAGCAAAAACCATGCCAGGTTAATGCGGCATCGGATTGAATCACCATGGTCAGCCCGTTTCCGATAGAATTCACAATAGTTATTGGACAACAGACCCTGGCGTAAGGCGAAAATTGCCGATGGGTCCGTACACAAAATTGGTTTGTTTGTGTCGTTTGATCTTACACTTTATATGAAATCGTATTTCATATTTACTGAAAATCCACGTAACGTGAGTGCCAAAAAGACGCGGTCAAGAGCGGTAACATTAATAAATACATTGGCTTGTAGATAAGTTTGTCGAGATCGCATAAGAATGGCATTCGGCAAACAAGGTGGAATTGAAAGGTGTCGGTTTTTCTTACATAGAAAATGTAGGTGAATAGCCGTTGAGCAAATTGTGCGATTCGCTCTCTAGAGACTCATCCGGAAAGGCCGTTTCTTGCGAATGACGACATTGAAAACAAAGGACTTCTAGGCTGTGAAATCGCGAAAAAGAGGCTTTCCGGATTCGTCTCTAGCAAGCTTGAACGGCACCCATGCGACCCAGATGATGAACAACAGAACTGCCGATGGCTTCAGATGCAACATGGCGCCCTCATCTCGAATCGAATGACTAATGAACTGCGGTTTGGCATTTTCCGGAACCGGGACGGTCACGCACCCGAACGCGGCCACCCCCGCTCAAGAAGAATTCCCTGACCTCAATTGTTCATGAATGGTCAGAACCCATTTTAGGAGACACGGAAAAACACGGACGAGCGCTGTCAGTTCCTATCCGCACCGGCGCGCGGAGGTTTTTCTCCACGGCTGATCCGGCTTCATGTAGCGGATTTGCAAGATCTAGAAAATCCTTGACGATTTCTCGCGGCGTAGCCAGGCCTTAATCCTGATATGCGTTTGCCCTCTTCAACAATTATTGGGCCGGACATAAACATTAAACACAATAAGTGACGGAGCAAGCCACTACAATGTGGTACTCTACTCCTTATGGGGTGAATGATAGTAGTTCGCTTTTTCCAGGTAGGAGGAGGATAGCAGCACTTGGGGTGGAAATCACCCGGAATTGCTCCACCGGGCAGGTGACGTAGGGGCTTTTGCCGTCATTGGCGGAGCACACCTTTCTCATGACAGCCTGGTTCTGTTCCGAAATGACCCGCGGCGCAACGTGGTGCAGGCTTCAGTCAATGCCATCAAACAGCCGGCCGGCGGCCTCCCAAGCAAGAAAATCGGCATCGGTTTCCAGGGTTGTGGAAGCCCGGGGCGGCGGGGGCCTTGCCGGGAGATTCCAGAGCTTGAGGTGGCGCAAGATCTTTTCGATGATCGCAGCGTCTTCGATGAAGCTGATGATCCGCAACCGGCCGCCGCATTTGGGGCAGGCGAGCGGATCCGCAGCCCACACTTTGCGGATCAACCGAGCCCAGGCGCGTTTGCAGTGGCGCCGGAAGTCGTCCGGTTCCGCCTCGGGTGCGGAGACGGCAACGGGAGTGATGCCGGGAGCGCTTGGTTGTTGCAGGCGGCGTTGTCCGCGGGCCTTGTTGCTGTAGTAGCCGCAATATCTCACGACCTGTTGCCCTTTTGCGGGGATATGAGCGGTCAGGGCGGCCAGGGCATCCAAGGGGGAGAACCGTTCGGCTGGCGTGGGCGACGGATGCGAGCGTGAGCAGGGGCGCGGGTCGTAGGTGACGATGCCGGCCTCGCGGTCGTAGTGCAGCCGGGCAAGAGAAAACGCTGCGTGAATTACATAAGATGCAAGGCGTTCGCGGGCGGCGCTGTCGTCCGCGTCAACGCCCTCTCCCTCGTAGGCGGAAAAGCCGGGATGGTGAAAGCGGTCGAGGATGTCGAGGGTGGCCTGGCCGATCCGGCCGCAAGCAAGGAGGTTTCGGAGCGCATGGTGGCGGAACAGCAGCATGAGCTGGCGGCTGTCGAGCGCGGGGATCGGTTCAAAGCTGCCGGCGGCGGACCAAACTCCGCGGCTTGCGATGGCATGGATGTGCGGATGGAGATTGAGGCGGTCGCCGTAGCTCTGCACCGAGAGGACGACACCGGGAAG
>JBEKYG010000795.1:0-2974 GCA_049511215.1 Acidobacteriota bacterium
AATGCCGCCCTCTTCGGCATGGTACAACGGCAGGCGGCCATGCTCTCATTTATCTATATCTTCCGATTTATGGGAGCCATCTTTTTATTGATGACGCCGCTGGTCTTGATTATGAAGAGCCCACGGCGAAGCCAGGCAGGGCCGCCAGCGGCGGGCTCCTAGCGTGGATTTGGGGGAGCCAGAATCTTGCCATATGCTACGATAGGAGACCGGGTCTCGCCGAGGTCCGGGCTCGCTGACCAAGGGCCTGTCCAAGCATGACGTTTGCGCTTTGCCGCCGGCCCCCAGGTCCCAAGACTCATGTACTGCAGCCTTCGCAGGCGCAGAGGAAAGCCGTTTTCGCACATTGGTACGCTGTTATTCTGAGGCGGGAACCCTGATCTCTTGAGCACACTTCCTTCTTCGACTCCAAGCCAGAAGCTCAAAACCCGCCGCGGAAGCATGTTTCGTGCTTTGCGCCACCGCAACTTCCAGCTGTTTTTCGGCGGTCAGCTTATCTCTTTGATCGGAACCTGGATGCAGACTTTGGCGCAAAGCTGGCTGGTTTATCGTCTGACCCACTCGGTCGCGCTGCTGGGAGAAGTCGGCTTTGCTTCCCAGATTCCGATTCTGTTTTTGAGTCCGGTTGCCGGCATTTTCGCTGACCGCCACAGCCGCCATCGAATCGTGATCGGCACCCAGACCTTGATGATGATCCAGGCGCTGATCATGGCGGCGCTCACCTTGACTCAGACGATCAAGGTCTGGGAGATTTTCGTTCTGGCGGTGTTTCTGGGTTTGTGCAACGCCTTCGACATGCCGACACGGCAGTCGTTTATTGTGGAAATGGTCGGCAGCGAAGACCTGATGAACGCGATTGCCCTCAATTCATCCATGTTCAATGCCGCCCGCAGCATCGGCCCGGCGATCGCCGGGATCTTGGTTGCCGCTCTGGGAGAAGGGATGTGCTTCCTCCTCAATGGGCTCAGCTTCATCGCCGTCCTTGCGGGATTGTTGCTGATGAAAATCGGCCCGCGCTCACACCAACGCGCCCATGCGCCGAAGCTGGAGCAGCTAAGGGAAGGCTTTCACTATGTTCGCGACAATATCGCCATTCGCACACTCCTTGTGCTTCTAAGCGTGGTAAGCCTGCTCGCGATGTCCTATACCGTGCTCATGCCCATTTTTGCGGACAAGGTGCTGCACAGTGGGCCGAGTGGATTAGGCGGGCTGCTGACCAGCGTTGGTGTGGGGGCACTGATCGGCGCACTCTTCCTGGCAAGGCGCCAGCGAGTGCAGGGCTTGGATCTGGTCGTGGGCTGGGCCTGTGCCGGATTCGGCGCGTGCCTGATCCTTTTTTCCCTGTCACGATCGTTCGGGCTCTCCTTGTTCCTGCTGGTGCCGTCGGGTTTCTTTCTCATGACCCAGCTGGCCTCAACCAACACGCTGATCCAATCTATTGTCAGCGATACGATGCGCGGCCGCGTTATGGGCATCTACAGCATGATGTTCCTGGGCCTGGCACCCTTCGGCAGCCTGATCGCCGGGTTCATTGCCCAGCATTTCGGTGCTCCGCTTGCAGTTCTGATCTGCGGCTCTACTTCCATCGTGGGTGCGGTGGTTTTCTCTTTGCGCCGTCCCGGGCTGAAGATCAACGACCATCTTAGGATATAACAGATCAACCATAGCTTCGCGGAGGGCACAGCACAGAAACGTTTTATCGCACTTAAATTCGAGATTCGAAATTCGAGATTCGAGATTTTGGAATTTCGAATCTCGAATTTCGAATCTCGAATCGCAGACTTCTTGGCGTCCTGGCGTTGAGTTTTGGTTGCATCTTCAAGCGGAGATGTCTTGGATGCAGACAGTTCGGTGGGCGAAGGCTTCGAGGTCGACCAATTCATACAGGATATCCAGCAGGGATGGACCGTGGCGGGAGAGCAGGTAGTATGCGCCGAGCTCCCGCTCTTGGAGATTGCCGTCAGGACAACAACTGTTGAGCAGTTGCAGAACCTCATCGTGGAGAACTCTGTTGTGCCGCATTTCGAAATTGACAAATTTTGTCCGAAGCGAAGCGACACGATGAAGGAGCTTGCGTCGTGCGGTGTCCGCGGCCGGACCGAGCGAGGCGTCCGCAGCCATGAGTGACGGTTTTAGCTCCTCGATACCTCGATCCACGGCCCGGCGCAGTTCGTCAATTACAATTTCGAAGCGCGCGGGTTGAGCCTGCAGAATTCGCCGGATTACATGGGACTCTCCCTGCAGACAATCCTCCAGGTGCAAGCCGTACCTTTCCAGGGTTGAACAGGTGTCTGCATCGAGCACAGTGAAACCGGCCCGTGGCCAGACGACCGGCATCGGCCGGTTGTAGACCCGGTAGAGTGGCTCGACTTGCGCGAAATAGGAAACTTCCGCCGGGCCGCCGATGTAAGCGGCCGTCGGGAAGAGATGGTCCTGAACAACCGGCCGCAGGAGCACGTTCGGGCTGAAACGCAGCGGCTCATTTTCCACAAGATCGAGCAGCTTCTCGAGGGCGAAGTGCTTGCTCGTATCCTTGAGTAAAAAGTCGCCCTCCCCCGTGACCAGCAACCTTCGCTCTCCCTCATCCTCGAGGAACACAAGGGTCGAGCGCGGGAGCACGGCAACCTGCGGCTCCAGGCCGGCATCTCTCAGCGCCTGACTCCGTTTCAGCAGTCGAGTACGCAATCCCTGGGCTTCCAGCAAGGCATTCCGCATCACCGGCGCGGCAAGTTTTTTGGCGCCGGAGTTGCGAGGATCAAACAGGATCAAGCCCCGATCGCGGAAGAGCTGTGCCATGAGCCGGCCAAAAGCTTCGGCAAAGGTGCTTCCCGGCTGACAAGCCGACGCCAGCTGAGCCTCGACCTCGTGGTTCCTATCGCCTGGGATGGATGCGCCGTATGCGGCAATCACTTGTCGGATATTCTCGGGGAGTCTGATGTCGCCGACCGGACGTGGGGGTAGTTCTGTCGTGCCG
>JBEKYG010000796.1:0-2965 GCA_049511215.1 Acidobacteriota bacterium
ATCAGCTGCTCACGGGCGCAGTGCCGTTTCGAGCCGAGAGCTTGTCCGACCAGGTGCGCATGATCTGCGAGCAGGATCCCGTCCTGCCCAGACGCATCAACTCAAACGTCCCCGGCGAGCTGCAGAATGTGTGTCTCAAAGCGCTGGAGAAGAACCCCACCGACCGCTACCAGACGGCGCGCGAGATGGCCGATGATCTGGCGCGCTATCTCGCGAGCGAACCGGTTCAGGCCAGCCCCACGTCTTACTCACGAATCATGGCGGGCAAGATCGCACAGCACCTGCGCGATCTGGAGGGTTGGAAACAGGACCACATTCTCTCTCTCTACGAGTACGATTCGTTTCGCAAGCTCTACGACCGCCTGGTGGATCGCGAGGACGCATGGATCCTGGAAGTGCGCCGGCTTTCACTCGCCCAGGTCGCGCTTTACCTGGGCGCATGGGTCCTGGTCGTGGGAGCCATGCTCGTGGTCCTGTTCCGCTATGACCGGCTCTCAGACACATCCGCGGTGCTCCTGTCCGTGGCAGCGGCCGCCCCAACCGCCTGGATCGGAATTCGCTGTTGGAAACGAGGACAGTTTCGCATCGCGATCGCCTACCTGTTGGCTTTCTGCCTGCTATTGCCGGTCACCATGCTGATCGCGATGAATAAGTGGGATCTGCAAACAGGCTTCTCCCATGGCAAGAAGACCCTCGAACTCATCGCCCAGTTTTCCTCGACCGAAAGGCCGACCAATGCCCAACTGTGGTGGGCGATCCTGCTTTCGCTCCCCGCCTATCTCTGGCTGCGCCGTTTCACCAAGGCCTCGGTCTTCTCGCTCGTCTTCGCTGTTATGGCTGCCTTTTTGCCCCTGCTGACCCTGCTGCGGGCGGGCGCGATCGATTGGTTTCCCGATGATGCCCGCAAGTTCTACCTGTGGCTGATTCCAGTCGCGCTCCTGTTTTTTGCCCTCGCAGCCACGATCGAGCGGCGCAATCATCCGGCCGATTCCCGCTATTTCTACCCGATCGCCGTTCTTTTCACATTCATCGCCCTTTCGGGCGAAGCCGCGCAGGACAGTCACTTGACCGACTGGCTGACAAGCCATGTGCCGATAACGCGGGGGCAGATCGAGTATCTCTTCATCACAAATGCCTTAATCTATCTTTCGCTGCAGAGCTTCAGCGAGCGCTTTGGATCCGCGCAGATGCGTTCCGTGGCCAAGGTATTCCGCTTTGTGATTCCGGGTCACGTGTTGACGTCCCTGTTGCTGCTGGGATGGAGCGCATCCGAACGCTGGCACCAGCCGGGCCACGCCGACATGCGGCTGGAAACGAGGTTTTTCGAAGTGCTGCTGCCCCTGGCGGCCTGCCTGTTCGTTTTCGGCAGCATCCCAAAGCAGATGAAAAATTTCTTCGCCACCGGGCTGCTGTTTCTGGCGATCGGCATAGTGCGCCTTCAACAGGACCTGTTCGATCAGCGCCTGGCCTGGCCTATCAGCCTGTTGATCCTCGGGCTCCTGCTCATGTACATAGCCGTCAACTACACGCCTCTCAAGCTGACGCTGACGCGCTGGCTCCGCCGCGGCCGGTGAAGCACATCGGCGATTCGAGATTCGAGATTCGAGATTTTAGAATTTCGAATCTCGAATCTCGAATTTAAGTCTTGGTTATTTCCCGTGGACTGGTTTTACTTGATTGCGGAAATAACGCAAGAGCAGATACAGAACCAAGAGGGCGGCAAACACCAGCGCAAAAGCGGAATAGTGCTCCCTAAACACGTCCGCGGCCTTGTCGCCGAATCGGGCGCTCAGAAATGCCAGTACGGAGTAGCGCAGCAGACGTCCGGCAAGCACTCCATAGGCAAACCTGGTCTGGCGCACTCGAAACGCGCCCGCGGCCAGGATAATGAACTTTGTGGGGAAGGGAGGCGGTGCGGCAACACCTGCCGCCACGGCCACAAAAGCGTTTTGGTCGAGCTTCTGCTTCACCCACGCCCTTCGTTCAGTGCTGAAGCGCGACAGCGCCATCTCGCCGCCGGCGCGACCCACCCGGTAGAGGATCAGGCAGCCAAGCGTTGAGCCGATGGCCGCCGCCAGAACGATAGGCAGGATCTGCAGAGGACGCCGCCAGGCAAGGAAAAGTATCACCCAATCCGGCCCACCCATCATCGGCACCGCCGCCGAATCGAGGAAGGATATTGCCAGCAGCCCGGGGACTCCCCACAGCAGCAGATACCTGTTCAGACTCTGAAACAAGCTCAGGCCCACCTCTCAAACCCCTTGGATCCAGGTTACGATCCGCATACTTTACCCCATCTGCGCTCAGGCACTGAGCTTTCTTTTCATTTTCCCTGAAAAAGGTGCCATGAAATACTGGAGCAGCAAGGCCGCAGCCAAGATATACCGCCAAGACACCAAGACGCCAAGAGATAAAGGATCAAAACTCTTTGAGCCTTGGGGGCAAGGTCCGGGTGGTCCCCCAATTGACATCCCTGACCGAATCGGACTATGGTAATCGCAGAGAAGGACGCCATGATTTCCCGTCGCCGCTTACTGACCGCTGGAGTCTGGTCTTTGAGCGAGCCGCGACTTAGAGAGTGGGGGGAAATCTCAGCCACGAATAACGAGGCAGCATGGCCGCAACCAATCTCACACCAAGACTTCAAGACACCAAGGCGCCAGGAGATCGAGGATAAAAATCTTTGGCGCCTTGGAGTCTTGGAGTCTTGGCGGTTAAAATCCTCTGCAGGCCGGAGGGGAACATCCCGATGTTTGTGGCCGGGATTATAATGGTGATTTGAATTGCAGTTTTATTTTCTCGAACGGAAGATTACAGCCATGAAAGCCTACCGAGTGCAATCCCTTGTGTTGCCTTTGCTGCTGGTCTGCTGTATCAACCCGGGTGTCGGGGAGCAGAAGACTGCAGGTGTGCGCCCTCCGGCGGTGGCGGGCCAATTCTACCCTGGCGATCCCGCCCATCTGAA
>JBEKYG010000797.1:0-2962 GCA_049511215.1 Acidobacteriota bacterium
CACGTACTGTTTCACGTGTCCCGAGAACATCTCGATGTCCTGTGATGCCTGTGCCGGGCTGAAGACGATGAAGTTCACAACGATGTCGAAGCTGCGGCCGGCGAGCTCCTTCTTCACCTCAATCGGGTTGCCGAAATCGCCGGTGATCTGATGAACGCTGCGCGGCAGGTCGGCCTTGCGCCGGCCGCGGTTGAAGACGTAAAGATCGATCCCTTTTTCAGCCGCCAGATGCGAACACGCAGTGGAGATATTTCCGGAGCCCCCGATGAACAGGACCTTCATGTTCGTTCTCCCTTCCAAGGAATGAGTTTGTCAACGACAATTCGAGGATATCGGTGACTCTCCTCCAACCCCTGCCGACAGGGCCAATGCTCTCCAGGGCGTTCGCATCCTGCATCCTTTGTTTTTCGATGGGTGTGCCGGATCGATTTGGCATGACATGGTTGCACCTTTATAAGAGTTTGTAAGAGGGGATACAAGGGGAAAACCAGGCAAAACCCGGCCCAATTCTCGTATTCCCCTTGTATCCCTCCTTACAAACTCTTATAAAGTCCGTGGATCGATGGCGGCGTGCTCGCCCGGCTAAGGGCGTACGCAAAAACAAGTTGGCATTGGGGTGCGAACGAGCCTGACCTCACAGCCGCACGGGGAACACATTCATGCCCAAGATCCGAGGACTCAGATGGTGGATGATCGGGCTGATCATGCTGGGATCGATCATCAACTTCCTGACACGCAGCACGCTTGCGGTTGCCGCGCCAACCATGCTGGTGGCCCTGCACATTACGGCGCGACAATACTCGTGGATCGTCGGAGGATTCCAGATAGCCATTATGGCACAGCCGATCTGCGGCTATGTCCTGGACGTGCTCGGCCTCAAGCTCGGTTTCGCCATATTCGCCGTAGCATGGTCGCTGGTGAACATGGCGCATGGGTTGGCCCATTCCTGGCAGGCATTAGCCTGGCTCCGGGGCCTCCTGGGGTTCAGCGAGGGCTCGGCCAATCCGGCGGGCATGAAGGCGACCGCCGAGTGGTTTCCTGCGAAGGAGCGGGGCATCGCCGGCGGCATCTTCAACATAGGGGCCTCCGTTGGCTCCATGGTCGCTCCTCCCCTTGTGGTATGGGCCATCCTGCGCTACAACTGGCAGACCGCGTTCGTGATCACGGGCGCGCTGGGCTTGGTTTGGGTTGCCCTGTGGCTGTTGTTCTACCAATCGCCCGACAAGCACTCCGCGCTTTCTGGTGCGGAGAGTCATTACATTTCATCAGGGCAGGAGAAGTTCCTGCGGAGCGACGGGATTCGCCCGTCGATCGAGAAGATCCTCCGGCAGCGCAATTTCTGGGGAATCGCCCTGCCGCGTTTTCTCGCCGATCCGGCGTGGGGCACTCTCACTTTTTGGCTGCCGCTGTACCTGAGCAGCGTCCGTCATATGGATCTGAAGCAGATTGCGCTGTTTGCCTGGATGCCTTTCCTTGCCGCGGATTTCGGCTGCCTGTCCGGTGGTTTGATCACCATGGCGCTTCAGAAATACGGCAACGTCAGCCTGATCAACGCGCGCCGCTGTGCCTTCACTTCGGGCGCCTGCCTGATGTTGGGGGTGGGATTTGTCGGGTTTGCCGAGAGCCCTTATACGGCGATCGCTCTCCTCAGCCTTGCCGGTTTTGCACATCAAACTCTGTCGGTGACGGTGATCACGATGGCCTCGGATCTGTTCAAGAAAAATGAGATTGCAACGGCCGCCGGAATGGCCGGCACTTTTGGCAACGCGGGGGTGCTCATCTTTTCCCTGTTGATTGGGGCTCTGGTTTCCACGATCGGCTATACGCCGTTCTTCGTCTGCCTCGGCGTACTTGACCTCATGGGTGCTGCCGTGCTTTGGACATTGGTTCGCGAGCGCCGCGTCGAGAGTGAGGCACCGGACCTGCAGGCGAGCCCGAACTGACATCTGCATCCATTGCTTTGTCCCAGCATCAAGGTGGATCCGCAAACGCAGGCTCCGCGTCTGCCCTACTCCATTCGTACTATTTCTCCATAAATCCTTGCCAGAAGGAAAAGAAATTCAAAAACAAAAGCCTCCACAGATGAGCACAGATGGGCACAGATAAAATCAAAAACATCGGCGGTTTTCAGGAAGAGTGCATCCCATCTGTGTCCATCTGTGGATCAGCTTTTATTCGTTTGTTTGGTGGTTCCGGTTGTGGATGCGGTTTTGCCGCGCCGTGTTATTCGTGGCTGCTTTTTTCCTGTAGAGTCTGAATCGCAGTCAGCGTAAACCACCCCTGGCGGTGAGACGCGGCAAAGCTCCGCTGTTTTCATGAGAGAGAAGAGAGTATCTGCGCGGCAATGCCGGCAGGTTGAAGGCCATGTTTTTCCAGAAGCTCGTCTGCCAGCCCCGATTCGCCAAACTTGTCCTGAATTCCCAGCCTCAACAGGCGTGGGACGCCTGCCTGCGCCGAGGTGCATTCGGCAATCGCGCTTCCCAACCCGCCGATCACGCTGTGTTCCTCAACGCTCACCATCAGCGTCGCGCCCTCTATCGCGCTCAGAACTGCCGGTGAGTCAAGAGGCTTGATGGTTGAAACGTTGATCACTTTTGCTTCGACATGTCGCTGCGCGAGCAGTTGGGCAGCCTCGAGGGATTTCCAGACCATGGCTCCGGTGGCGAAGATGACCACATCGCTCCCTTCCCGCAGGACGGTAATCTTCCCAATTTGAACCTTATGGCCGTCACTGTGTACTCGGGGCACCGGGTATCGTCCTACGCGCAGGTACACAGGCCCCGGCCAATCGGCGGCTGCGAGGGTCATCTGAGTGGTTTCGATGTCATCCGCGGGCGAGAGCACCGTCATGTTCGGCAAAACGCGCATCAAGGCGATATCTTCCAGCGATTGATGGCTGGCGCCATCGGGGCCTTGCGTCAAACCGGCGCTCGATCCCACCAGCTTGACCGGCAGCGACGGG
>JBEKYG010000798.1:0-2946 GCA_049511215.1 Acidobacteriota bacterium
GATCGCGTACGCCTTTAATAGGAAGACCGTGGTCCGCGCCGGAATCGGGCGCTTCATCAATCGTCTGGGAGTGAGTGATTCGATCTTCTTAGGGGGCAATCCGCCGCTGCAGCCGGCGTTCTCCGAAAGCAATGGGATTGTGGACAATCCTGCCGGGGCAGGGGTCACCCATACCTACCCTCTGAATCCGACGATCCAATCGAACGACTTCCCGAATCCCGAATCCTGGGCCTGGAACGGCACCTTCCAGCGGGAAGTTCCTTTTGCCACCACCATCGAGATTGCGTATGTGGGTCGCAAAAACCTGCGCAGCACCCGCACCATCAATAATATCAATCAGCTCCAGGTCGGCGCGATCTACGATCCGGCGAATTTCCTGCCCGGCACAACGAAACTCGCGAACCTGGATGCGCTACGGCCCTACCAGGGCTATGGCTTGCTCAAAGAGGCGGTCAACAACTCGAACTCCGTATACAACAGCCTGCAGTTGCAGGTGACCCGCAGGTTCTCCAAGGGACTCAGCTTTGGACTGGCCTACACATACTCGCAGTCAAAGGACAACGGTACGTTGACGAATGTGTACGATTATACCACGACGTGGGGCCCCTGGTCGTCGAACAAGAACCTGGTCATCAACGCCATCTACGAGATCCCGTTCTTCAGAAACCACGCGAACCTGCTCGGAAAAACTCTGGGCGGTTGGTCCATTACCTCAATCTCCCGAGTCACAGAGGGCAGCGGTCAAGTTAGTTTTACCGATCCCAATGACGATATCGGGATCGGAGGGAGCGGCGGCACGCAGTACATGATCTTGAACGGTAATCCGCTCCTTCCCAAGGACCAGAGGGGATTCGGCCTAGGCAACCTCTATTTCAATACAAAGAATCCCGATGGCTCGTCCATCGTAATAGAGCCTGCCCACGGCACATACTGCAAAACCGGTTGTGCCCGGGGTATCTATGTAGGCACTCCCTGGGGGCAAAGCCACAATCTGTCCTTCTTGAAGGACTTCAGGATTCGTGGTGAGCAAAAGAAAATCACTTTCCGCGGAGAGATTTTCAACTGGCTCAACCATCCCGACCAGGGCAGCCCAAACACGGATTGGCGGTCCACGAGTTTTGGCATGGTCACCAGCAAGAGCGGCAACACCCGCGAAATGCAGGTCTCGCTGCGCTTCTCGTTCTAGTCGCGCCTACTGTGCTATATAACCAACGGCCCATGCTTGCGCCGGGCGCAGGCATGGGCCACTAAAGCTGTAGTCAGGCTCTATTAATGAATACCCTGGCAGGGCTTGAAAGGTCGCGCAGTGCCGCATCTGCGCATGGCAAGGGGCATGGGGCGGGATCTTCAAGGCCACCCCAATACCCGCCTGCACGCGTGCGCGGCTAGGAACAGCGTGATTGATTCAGGACGCGTCAGTCCAGGTATGTCCGTAAGGTTAAACGCTAAATGTCTGCCGAGGAGCGAATATGAAACGTTTTTGCTGGGTAGTGGTTGTTCTGCTGAGTGCTTCCGGGTGCCTTATAGCGCAAGAGTTTCCCAAGGCCGAAATATTCGGAGGCTATTCCTTTGTCCGAGCCAGTGTGAGCGGGAGCACCACCCTGAATGTGAACGGATTGAATGTTGCAGCCACCGGCAACGTCAACCGGCTGCTAGGGATTACAGTTGACTTCGGCCAGCAGGTCGGGACGTGTTGTTCGTCGACCGATTATAAGTTCCGTTCTTTCCTGGTCGGGCCCCAATTTACCTATCGCAAGCATGAGAAAATAACGCCATTTGCTCATGTCCTGGTTGGCGACGCTCGCTTTTCCAGCCAACTGAACCCTGATGTAGCGAGTCTTCGTTATCATGAAAATTCGCTTGCCGTGGCTTTTGGAGGCGGGGTCGATGTTCACCTTTATTCCGTCCTGGCGGTCCGGCTCATTCAGCTGGACGACTACATGACGGGGTTCAGCAAAGACAGGCAGAACAATCTGCGGCTCGGTTTTGGGATCGTCCTCAGATTAGGGCAAAGACAATAAGTAAACGAAGAGTCGTACTCAACGGTCAGGAGATCAGAAACCTGAGCCGAATGAATACTGCATCCATGGATGATAGAAGTTAAAGATCCTGGATTTGCAGGAGAGTCATAGGGGGAAATGCTCATGATACGAGAACTAAAACGTTTATCTATATTAATACTGGCTTGCCTGGTGATGTTCGCCGGCGCGCTGGGACAGAGCACCAAGCCGGCGGGCGTCCAGGATCAGGCAGCGAAGCCGGCGGTCCAGGGACAGAAGCCAAAGCCGGAAAGCCTGGATCTGACCAAGCAGCCGACGCTGTACGTGGTCGGCTATGCCCACCTGGATACTCAGTGGCGCTGGGACTATGTCACCACGATCAAGGACTACCTTCCGAAGACTATGCGGCTTAACTTCGATTGGATTGAGAAGTACCCGCACTACGTCTTCAACTTCAGCGGTGCCAACCGCTACCGGATGATGAAGGAGTACTATCCGGCCGATTACGAAAAGGTGAAGAAGTACGTGGCCGAGGGCCGTTGGTATCCAGCCGGATCCTCCATGGAGGAAAATGACGTTAATTCTCCCTCCGCGGAGTCGATCATCCGGCAAATCCTGTACGGCAAGGAATACTTCCGCCGCGATTTCGGCAAGACCAGCGCCGAGTATATGCTGCCCGACTGCTTTGGCTTCCCTGCATCTTTGCCCAGCATTCTGGCCCATTGCGGCATTAAGGGTTTCTCCACACAGAAACTATCGTCGAGCTGGCAGCCGGCACCCATGGTCGGCGGCCCGGACTCACCGGAAAAAACGCCCGCGGGCATCCCCTTCAACGTCGGTGTTTGGGAGGGTCCGGATGGCAGTTTTATAGTCGCCGCGCTGAACCCCGGCGGCTATGGCAGTCAGATAAGTACGGACCTAAGCAAGTCTCCACCACCCCCGCCAC
>JBEKYG010000799.1:0-2941 GCA_049511215.1 Acidobacteriota bacterium
CCGCACCTTCACGATCTGTCCCACCTTGACGACTTTCTGGGGATCGTCGATGAATCGGTCGGCAAGCTGCGAGATGTGCACCAACCCGTCCTGGTGGACTCCGATGTCGACGAAGGCGCCGAAGTTGGCCACGTTGGTTACGACCCCCTCGAGAACCATGCCCGGGACGAGGTCCTTGATCTCCTTCACATCTTCATGGAAGGTGGCGTAGCGAAATTCTTCGCGCGGATCGCGGCCCGGCTTTTCGAGTTCGGCAATAATGTCGCGCAGCGTCGGCTCTCCGATATCCGCCGTCACATATTTTTTCAAATCGATGGCCGCGAGCTTGTCGCCAGCGTCGCTAATGCGATCGAGGGGAAGTCCCAGGTCTTGCGCCATTCGCTCAACGATAAAATAGCTTTCCGGGTGGACGGCGGTGTTGTCGAGTGGATTGTCGCCGCCTCGAATGCGCAAAAAGCCGACTGCCTGCTCGAAGGTCTTGGGTCCGAACTTCGGTACCTGATGCACCTCCTGGCGATTCCGGAACGCACCATGCTGATTGCGGTAGGTAACGATGTTTTTCGCGACGGCGGAGGAAAGCCCAGAGACGAAACTCAGCAGCTCTTTCGAGGCCAGGTTCAGGTCGACGCCGACAAAGTTCACACAGCTTTCCACGGTATCGTCCAGCTTCTGCCTGAGCAACTTCTGGTCGACGTCGTGCTGGTACTGGCCGACACCAATGGATTTTGGGTCGATTTTCACGAGTTCGGCGAGCGGATCCTGAAGCCGCCGCGCGATGCTGATGGCTCCGCGGACGGTCAGGTCCAGCTCGGGGAATTCCTCGATCGCCACCTCGCTTGCCGAATAGATCGATGCCCCCGCCTCGCTGACCATCACCCTGACAGGTTTCTTTTCCTGCTTTACCAGCGCCTCGGCCACGAAGGTATCTGTTTCGCGCCCCGCGGTCCCATTCCCGATCGCGATCAGTTCGATGTGATGTTTCTCCAACAAGCGCGTCAAGGATTCGGCTGCTTGCGCGCGCTCGGGCTCGGACTTGTGCGGGTGAATGGTCGCGTATTCAAGCAGCTTGCCGGTTGGATCGATCGCCGCTACCTTACATCCCGTGCGGAACCCGGGGTCGACTCCGAGGGTCGGCTTCATGCCGGCTGGACTGGCCAGCAGAAGTTCGCGCAGGTTGGCTTCGAATGTCTTCACGGACTCGTGGTCGGCGTAGATCTTTTTCTCCAGCCTAACTTCGCTGATCAAGGTCGTCCTCATGAGGCGCTCGAAGGCATCCGCGAGCATGACGCGGTAGAAGTCCCGCACATTGGCAGCGCTTGAACGGATTTCCTGTGATTCGAGATAGGAGGCGACAACAGCCGGGTCGAACTCAATCGTAAAGGTAAGAACGCCGTCAGTTTCTCCACGCCGCAGGGCCAGCACATTGTGCGGCGCGATTTCTTTCACCTTAATCCTGTAATCCCGATACATTTCGAACTTAGTTGTGCCCTCCGGGTACTCGTCCTTGATGCGGGAGATGAAGATGCCTTCATTGAGCAGGTAATCGCGCAGATGACGGCGCAGCTCGGCCTTCTCCGAGACTTCTTCAGCCAGAATGTCGGAGGCGCCCTGGAGTCCCTCTGCAGCCGTCGCAAAGCCGAGACTGTCGGAAAGGAAGCGGGTCGCTTCCCCCTCTAAATCTGCCGGAGGCGCATCAGGCCTGTTATGGCTCCGGATGAACTCGGCCAACGGCTCGAGCCCCTTTTCCTTTGCGATCGTTGCCCGGGTGCGTCTCTTGGGTCGGAACGGGAGGTACAGATCCTCGAGTTCCGTCTTTTGAAGGCAACTCTGGATTTTAGTTCTGAGCTCGTCGGTGAGCTTTCCCTGTTCCTCGATAGATTGGAGGATGGTTTCCTTACGTTCCTCAAGTTCCTTGAGGTAATTGAATCGCTCCAGGAGCGTGCGAAGTTGCACTTCGTTCATCTCGCCGGTTTTTTCCTTGCGGTAACGGGCGATGAAGGGAACGGTTCCCCCTTCGGCAAATAGGTCCAGTGCGTTTTGGATCTGATGGAGATCGAGCGAAAGTTCCTGCGCAATCAACTGATGGATGTTCATTACTGTTTCCTGAGGCCACGAAATGCACGGAACGCACGAAAGACCTGTCGTTTGTTTCGTGGTTCTGGTGGGTTGGATTAACGGGCTGCGAGATATACTTCGACGGCGAGTTTCACCGTTTTAGGAGGAAGGCATAGCTCGTCGCTGCACGTCTGAAAGCTGACGTTGATCTTGACCTCCGACTTGCCCGAAGCCGCGCTTGCCGCCACCTTCACCGGAATCGTGAAGGTTGCCTGCCCTTCGTAGTATTGGGTCATGAGATTGAAATTTGGGTCCATTACAACCGTGGGTTCCGAGGAATCAATGGTGCCTGCCTGTTCGAATGGCTGCTCCGAGGGCAAGTAGACACGCATCGCTGTCGGCCCTCCTTCGGGCTGCTCGGTCGAATAGAGATGCCAGCCCTCTTCGATCTTGGCAGTCAGCTGCACGGCAAACCGCTCGCCTGGTTTAAGAGATTTGTCAGGCAGCGTGGCTTTGATCGACCACTTGATTGGCTCCAGGGGCTTCTGGTTTGAGACCCCCACCATGGCGCCAGAGCCGAGCATCAAAAGCATGGCCATCAGCGCCGGGATCGCCGTCCTCCTGAACCCGCAAATCCGCATCTCATCCTCCCATTCCGCGTGGAAATTTTTCTTGTATCAACAATGCGGTGTGCAATACAAGCAGAAAAAGTGACTCTCTCCGTATCGAACGGCCGCGGCGAAGTCCGTTACTATTTTTTGATTACCGGCTCACATGGATTTTAGCGCGGCGCGCAGCGACAAACTCGGATTGGCCAGGGACTCCACCATCTGCTCGTGGATTCCCTGATCGAGCAGATAGAATAGCTTCCCATCCTCGCGTACTT
>JBEKYG010000800.1:0-2940 GCA_049511215.1 Acidobacteriota bacterium
GGGCGGAGGCCTTGAAATCCTACACCTGGAATGCGGCCTACTCAGGATTTGAAGAGAACAGCAAGGGTTCGCTGGCGGTCGGCAAGCTGGCGGACATCACGGTCCTCTCCAAGGACATACTCACCGTGCCCGAAGATGAAATCCCCACGACGGTGGTGAAGTACACGATCGTGGGAGGCAAGATCAAATACGCAAAGCAGTGACTGTTCCGAAAATGTACGCAGAAGGCTAAGCGCGTCGGGGTCGATATCGGGGTCGCAGTCGCAATCGGTCTTGCTAGTCTGAAAAAGCCGATAGCGATTGCGACCCCGATACCGACCCCGATGATTGCCTCCCAGAGGGAGCATAGCCTTTTCCTGCGTCGTCGCGTGCACCGGGGCTGCCCACTGCCACTTCCCGGCGTGACACCTGCGTGCCGCCGGACCGTGAGGCGGCGTGCTTGATTGGATTTCATCGCTTTGGGATTGGCTCTCGGGTAGCGGTGGCTACCGACATCACAAATTTGTTGATCAAGGTTTTCGTCTGGGGATCGAAAGTCGGATCGGACTTCGTAATCTTGTAGGTTCCTCGCACTAATCCTGCCGTGGGACAACAGTGCGCATCACCGCTGTTCCAGATACCGAACATGAACTCCAGTTTGTTGTCTGACGCTGTGAAGCTAGAGCCGTTCTCGATTGTCTCCCCCGCCTTCAGCTTGTCCTTGTACCACTCGTCTGCTTGCTGAATCTGGACGGGAGCAAGCGCGTTGAACGGGGGCACAGCAAAGATCGTCTGCTTGACCACGCCGCCCGTTCCGGTAAACGCCTGAGGAATCTGAATGAAAAAATCGTCATTGAAACGGAACGATTTCGCTTTTCCGAACCAATCAAGACCGGGGCCATCGGCTTCCATCGACACCAGTTTCTGGTACTTCTCACCGACCTGCCTCCAGATGACCAGAAGGTCCCCGCGGTCTTTGCCGCGGTGCAGGGTTACTGGGAGTTGAACTCCATTATTCCCGGAAAAGGGAATCAAGTACTCGAGTTCGAGTGGATACTTGTGGTCAGCGTCCGCCGGAATCGAGGCTATGATTTCTTCTTTTGAATACAATCGGTTCTGCTCCACTTCAGTGCCTTTTGCGGCGCCAGTAACGTTGTGCCCTTGCTCCATCTGCTTGAATCGCGCTTCCCAGTCGCCCTGAATGCCGGCTTGCCTCAGCAGATAAGCAGCTCCCTCCCGCACCTCGGTATTGCTGTCATCCACCATGCGTGTGAGGATTTCGGTGGCGCCGGACGGCAGCGTTTTCATTGCCCGGAACGACTCGACAACAGCCTGGCGGACATAAATATCATCGTCCTGCGAAGCTTGGGCCAAACCGGGCGCCGCAGCTGCTCCAAATTTGCCGAGGGCATCAGCAGAAGTCATCCTGACCCCGCCTTCACTATCGTGAAACGCTTGCAGCAGGAACGGAATTGCAGCCGGGGTATCGGGGGCGAGCATGCCCAACGCCCGTGCGACTGCCGCGCGGACACTTCGATCACTGTCCTTGAGAGCCCTCGCCATTGTCTCCAGTTCCGAATCGGAAAGAGCTTGGATTTTGCCCAGAACGCCGGCGGCGATCGAGCGCGTGCTGGCACGCTGGGCTCCGGAAAGCAGGTTCAGGAGCAATGGAATTGCAGGCTCCGCTAGTCGCCCGAACGATCCCAAAGAGAAGATGGCACGGGAAGTCTCATCATTCTCGGCGAAGGACCCGGAGGCAGCCTTGATCAGAATTGGGACGGCCTTCGCCTGTCCAGGATCGATTGCAGCCAGCGCGAGCGCGCCCTGCAGCTGAACCGATAGGTCAGGATCCTGGAGGATTCTCAAGAGATCCGGCACCGCTGGTCTGGCTGCTGAACCCATATATTCGAGGGCTTCGCCTGCTCCCCTGCGCAGCCGAGGGTCAGCATCCTTCAGTGTTGGAACGAGCAGTGGCAGCGCCGCCGCTCCCTGGTGGCCGAGCGCGTGCGCAGAATACCATCGGACGTCAATGTTGGTGTCGCGAAAGGCGCCGATGAGAATCGGCCACACTTTCGGATCGATAAGAGCCGCACGGCTGAAGGCCTCCGCAGTCCGCTTGCGAACTTGTCCGTCGGGAGATTGAAGGGCGCGATCCAATTCGGGTAAGGCACGCGTCCCTGCGTTAACCAATGCAATCGCAGATTGGAGGCCTACTACATCATCCGAATCCGCGATCGATTGGAGCAAGGCTGGGATGGCCTCTGCCGGAATCATGGGCGCAGACGCCATTTCTTTGGCTGCCAGCCTGCGCACACCCAAGTCGTTGCTCTTCAGATCTTTGATCCGGGATTGCTGAACCACGCCTGGCTCTGCAGCCGCACCGGCATGCGCCCAAGAAAAGAGCGAGAGAAACAGGATTATCACGCCCATGTTAGGAGGTACCCTGAATTCGGTCGAAATCGAAAAGCTTGCGCGACATTATTCCCATAATCTCGCGATGATTTCAGGAAACCATGCTCCTTGTGTTTTGCCAGCCGGGTCAGAAACGCAACGATGAGCGCAGAACGCTCTGACTGTGTTGGCTTTGCGACTCGCCTTATATGTCAAGAATCTTCTGACGAACTACCCTAGCACTGGAAGGAGATAGATTTATATCAGAATTCGAGCAATGCTCGTAAGCTCCTGATGACACGCTTGCGATCCGCATCGGAAAGATAGCCCAGGGGCCGGACGATCAGCCTGTCGTCTAGGGTGAAAAGCTTCATGCGCACGACGGACTCCGCCGTCAAGCCTGCAGGAGCGAGATCGCGGATGCCCACATCAAGGGGCCAGGGGGAATTGCGGGCGCTGGTGATCATCGCCAGAACGCTGTGGCCGATCTTCCCGTTAAAGCTTGGTTGTGATGAAAGCACGAGAGCCGGGCGCCGTTTCGCGTGTTTAGAATCCGTGAATGGAAAGGGG
>JBEKYG010000801.1:0-4226 GCA_049511215.1 Acidobacteriota bacterium
ATGGGACCGTATGGGCCTGGGGTTACAACGGATACGGCGAACTTGGAGACGGGACGACCACGCAGAGGTCAAGCCGCGTACAGGTGGCTGGATTGACCGGCGTGATCGGCATTGCCGCGGGATCTGACTACGGTCTGGCCCTGAAGAGCGACGGCACCCTGTGGACTTGGGGATATAACGGCTACGGCGAACTCGGCGACGGGAGTACCACTTCACGGACCGAGATTGTTCGTGCCAGCGGCCTTGTAGATGTGATCGCCATGGCAGGTAGCGAATATCACACGCTGGCCGTCAAGAGCGACGGAACCGTGTGGGCCTGGGGTTACAACGGAGACGGCGAACTGGGAGACGGGACCGTCACTGAGCGGCTCACGCCGGTACAGGCAACCGGCTTGACCACCGCCATCGCGGTGGCGGCGGGCACTAAGCATAGCCTGGCACTCATGAGGGACGGGACAATCTGGGCCTGGGGTTCCAACGGCTTCGGCCAGTTTGGCGCAGCCAGTCCGGCTAATAGCACCGTTCCGGTCCTGGGCGTCCTGGGCGGATTTGCTCCCACGCCGGCGGCAGTCACGCTGGTCTCCCCCTCTGGGAGTATCGGCACCAACAGACCTACCTACGTTTGGAATGCGGACTACTTGGCCACCAATTACTATCTGTTAGTGAACGATAGCGGCAGTTCGGGCAAGATCCAGCAGTGGTTTACCGCTGTTCAAGCCGGATGTGGTTCTGGTATGGGAATCTGCTCCGTGGCCCCAACAACAGCGCTAGCTGGGGGAGCTGCCCAGTGGTGGATTCTAACATGGAATGACGCTGGTTCCGGGCCGTTGAGTAGTGGGATGACGTTTAGTGTGCCAGCTGGGGGTCTGCCCCCTGCCGCGATTGACTTCGATCGCGACGGCAAGGCGGACATAGCCGTTCTGCGGCCATCGACCGGCGTGTGGTACGCGCTACCAAGCAACTCACCCGGGACCTATACGGTTACGCCATGGGGGATATCGACAGACGTTGCTGTGCCCGGCGACTATGACGGCGACGGCAAAACCGACATCGCGGTCTGGAGACCGAGCACCGGTGTCTGGTATATCCTGCCAAGCAGTGCTCCGGGAACCTATATGGTCCAGACGTGGGGGATATCAACCGATATACCGGTTCCAGGCGATTATGACGGCGATGGCAAGATGGACATCGCCGTGTGGAGGCCCAGTACAGGAACCTGGTACATTCTCCCGAGCGCATCACCCGGAACCTATATGGTCCAGACGTGGGGGCTATCAACCGATATAGCGGTTCCAGGCGATTATGACGGCGATGGCATGATGGACATTGCCGTGTGGAGGCCAAGTACAGGGATCTGGTACATTCTCCCGAGCGCTGCACCCGGAACCTATATGGTCCTGCAGTGGGGCCAGCCGACCGACTTGCCCTTGTCTATTCCTCCCTGGATGCGGAATATCCAATAGTCGGCATGGACTGGGGTGCGAAATATCAGCCTGCGACGTAATGCATAGGCTCTTGGTGCAGAGGCCAGGGAATCCAAGGGAAGCGTCAGTGAAAACGGTCCGGGACCAGGCAGCAGCAGCCTCTTGAGCGTTTCTCCGTCAGGAGAAAATACCTCGAGGGTCGGTTTCACTCCAAGATCCGGCGCCTCGCCGCGAAGGAACAACGTAGGTTTTGCCGGATCAATTCTCGCGTAAGCGGTGAACTCTCGCGGGACGGGGACTGACGACGGCAACTGCTTGAAAGCGCTTGCAGAACCGCAGGTCAGATGCCTCTTTGAGGGGTTTAAAACAAAAATCGGAGGCCGATTTTTCAATCTAAGACCTGCATCCGATGCGTTAGAGTAACCCCCGATTGTATGCGTCCCACTTTCCTGCGCGGTTGGAAATCGCCACAGATGGTCATCGGTCTTAGGTTCAATAATCAGGCCTGTTTTTTTGATGTCGGCGGGAATTTGGAGGGTGAAGAATTGTCGAAATATTATCTGGTGAGGACCTTGCCGTCGTCAGTCCCCCGTCCCCTGGATGGGGAATATCCAATAGGCGGCATTGCACTGGGATGCGAAATATCAGCCTGCGACCTAACCCAACTTCCTCATTCGTCGGAGCAGTTCTGGCCGTTTTCGGGGGATCTGCCTGGATAAACGCTTTGTTTTCAATGGAGGGATCTGAGAAATTTGAATATAGTGACTAACACAGTGAATAATAAGCTTGACAGTGAAGTGCCGTGATGATACATATAGTGGAAAATGTACATCCGTCGGAGCACAAGAAAATACAAAGGTAAGACCTACACCAACTACCTCCTCGTAGAATCAATTCACACCCCCAAGGGACCCCGTCAGCGCACCATTTGCTCTCTGGGGAATCTTGCTCCCGCTCCCGTCGAACAATGGCGCGATCTGGCTCACCGCCTCGAATCAGCGCTGCGAGGACAGCTTCCCCTGGAGTCTGCGGACGAGAATTTCGAAGCTCTCCTTGAAACGGCGCGCCGGGGAGGCAGGAGGCGGTCGGCCTCTGGCCGGGCCTCCGGCACTATGGTCAAGGTTGATACCGACCAGGTTGGAATCGAGGAAGCGCGTGCCGCAGGTGCCGTGCATGTGGGGCATCAGATATGGGAGCGACTGGGATTAGATGAGATCCTGAAACAGGCAGGATTGATCGAGCGGGCGTGTACGTTGAGCGAGGTTATGACTTTGAACAGGCTGATTGCTCCGAGTTCTGAGCTGGCGATGCCCGGTTGGGTTCGGCGTACAGCTATGGGAGACATTCTGGATGCTGACTTTTCGAAGCTGGACGAGAACAAGCTCAGAGCTCCTGACATGGTCGAGAAACAATCTGTCCCAATCCGGGGTCGGAATCGGTATCGGAATCGCTATCGATTCGGTTTCCCTACGATTCCGATGCCGATTCCGACCCCGACCCGGAGACTCTACCGAAATCTGGATGCGCTGCATCCGAATCGGGAACTGATCGAACGAGAATTGGCTAGGCGGGAGAGGACGTTATTTAACCTCGACGAGACGTTTTATCTATACGATCTGACATCGACATATTTCGAGGGGCAGGCGAAGGCGAATCCTCAGGCGAAACTCGGCTACTCGCGAGACAAGCGACCTGATTGCAAGCAGGTAGTAGTCGGCCTAGTCTTGGACCGGGATGGATTTCCAAAAGCGCACGAGGTTTTCGACGGCAACAAGCAGGATCGCGCCACGATCAAAGAGATGCTGGATGCGCTCGAGAAGCGTGCCAGCAAAAAACCAGGATCGACGGTAATCGTCGACCGAGGGATGGCGTATCAGGAAAATCTCGACGAGATTCGCGGGCGCGATTATCACTACATCGTTGCCGGGCGGCAGCCGGAACGGAATGAATGGCTGGACGAGCTGGAAAAGGATGATGGCTGGGAGGAAGTCGTTCGAATTCCCTCGCCTCGGAATCCTTTCCAGAAAAAGACCAAGGTCGAAATCAAACGTGAGCAGAAAGGGAAGGAGGTGTTTATTCTCTGCCGCAGCGAGGGCCGGCAGCAGAAAGACCGGGCGATTCGAGAAAAGCAGGAGGGAAGGTTTCTGAAGGATCTGCAGAAACTGAGAGAGCGGGTTGAAAAGGGACACCTGAAACGCGCGGACAAGATCCACCAGGCAATAGGCCGATTGAAGGAACGTTATCCTCGCGTGGCACGCTATTACGCGATTGAGCATGACGCTGACGGCAAGGGCGTCAGTTGGCATGAAGACTCAGACAAGAAGGCCATCGCAAAGAAACTGGACGGCACCTATGTTTTAAAAACCGATCGTCAGGATCTGACAGCCGACGAGATCTGGCGCACCTACATTCTACTGACACGAGTCGAAGACGCATTCCGGGATATGAAGAGTCCGCTGATGGAGCGGCCGATCTTCCATCATCTCAAGCACCGGGCCCAGACCCATATTTTTCTATGCGTGTTGGCCTATCATCTGTTGGCGGTCATCGAGCAGTACTTCCTGGATCAAGGCATTCACACCTCTTGGGCCACGCTTCGCGACGAACTGAGCACGCACCAAGTGGTGACCGTGGCATTGCCGACGGAATCGGGAGGGGTACTGAGCATCCGAAAGGGCACGACGCCCGAACCTACGCATCGACTTATCTACGAATCGTTGCAAATACCGATGGAGGTCATGGTGCCGATCAAAACCTGGACCCCGGCATCCTAAATATAGTGACTGAAAAGATTCGTAAACC
>JBEKYG010000802.1:0-2928 GCA_049511215.1 Acidobacteriota bacterium
GAACTAGCCGAACCGCGCGTAGCACCGGGCACGGCGCGCTGAAACTGCCGTTTATTCACGCGGATTCGTGCCGATCTAGTTCCGCGTTCAGCTGCGTTTGTCCGCATGTGATTGCTTCTGGGGAGGAATCTATGAACAATGATCGCGATGATGAACGTCTCATGCAGGATCGCCGTGATTTCCTGAAAACCGGGACCGTAGCCGGCGTAGGAGCAGCGCTCGCGGGCCTGGGCTTGGGCAGAGTGGTGAAAGGCGCCGTCAAAGGCGAGGCGCGAACGCAGTTCAAAGTGAAACCTATCGACACGGTCCGTGTCGGGTTCGTCGGCGTCGGCGGCATGGGATCGACGCACGTCCAGAACTATCTCAATATCGACGGTGTCCGAATCAAGGCTATCTGTGACATCGTTCCCGCAAAGGTCGAACGGGCTCAGAAATGGGTCGAGGCCGCTGGACAACCTAAGCCGGCCGGATATTCCAACGGTCCTACCGACTTCGTCCGTATGTGCGAGAATGAGGACCTGGATCTTGTCATGACGGCAACCCCCTGGGAATGGCATGTTCCCGTCTGCGTCGCAGCCATGAAGAACGGCAAGCACGCGGTGACCGAAGTACCGGCTGCCATGAGCCTGGACGACTGCTGGCAGCTCGTTGAAACCGCCGAGAGATATGACAAGCACTGCCAGATGATGGAGAACTGCTGCTACGACCGGATCGAGCTGATGACGCTCAATCTTGTCCGAAAAGGCGTGCTTGGCGAGGTCCTCCACGCGGAAGCGGGCTATCTCCACGACCTCCGCGGAGTGAAATTCAGCAATGACGGTGAGGGGCTGTGGCGCCGGGCCTGGGCGCAGAAGCTCAACGGCAACCTCTACCCGACGCACGGCCTCGGACCCGTGGCCCAGTGCATGAACATCAACCGCGGCGACGCATTCGATTTCCTTGTGTCCATGAGCGGCCCCACGCGCGGCCTTCATGAGTACGCCGCCGCAAAATTCGGCCCGGATTCGCAGCAGGCGAAGGAGCGATTTGTCCTGGGCGACATTAATACCAGTCTTATCCGCACGAAGCTGGGCAAAACGATCATTCTCATTCACGACACGAACTCGCCGCGGCCGTACAACCGAATCAACCTGGTACAAGGAACCAAGGGTCTTGCCCACAAGTGGCCCGACCGGATCTACATCGAAGGAAAAGCCGCGAAGGCCGACGAGTGGGACGACTTCGAGAAGTTTGCCGGCGAATTCGAGCATCCGCTGTGGAAGGCTATCGCCGCGAAGGGTGAGGGCCGAGGTCACGGCGGCATGGATTACATTGAAGACTACCGGCTGATCTGGTCGCTGCGCAAGGGCGAGCCGCTCGACCAGGATGTCTACGACGCGGCAGCCTGGAGCGCGATTGTCGACGCCAGCTGCGAGTCGGTGGCCAAGCTGAGCAAACCCATCGCGATCCCCGACTTCACGCGCGGCAAATGGAAGTCGAATCCTCCTCTGGGCATCGTCACGGCGCCGGCCTGACTGCCGTTTTAGGTCACGCATGCGGCGACGATAGAAGAGAAAATGGGGACGCAAACTTATTTCTCCTATTTCTTTGTCTCATCGTGCTTGCGGAATGGTAACCGATTCGTTACGATCGGTCATGATCACTGTCAGGGAATATCTTGAACTGAGGGGCCGCAGGCCCTATGAAGACTGGTTCGAAAGTCTCAGTGCCCCGGCAGCTGCCGAGGATACGACCGCCCTGGTTCGGATCGAACAGGGTAATGTCTCGAACACAGGGGCGCCGGTGCCGGCGTCTTGCCAGGGCGATGAGATTCTCAAATGATCGCCGCGATTCGTCGTCCACACGTGCGGCCTAATCTATAGACTTAGGCGTCAATCAGAGCAGAGGGCTGTCAATGTGCAAATCTGCAGCATGCAAAAACCTGATCTTTGGCATGGTCGTCCGCTCCTTCTCGGCGGCTTGACTCCTTCATTCGTCACTCATCATTCGTAAGATGGCTCACGCTGCTAATCCGCCGATTGAGGTCAGCGACCGCCAGTGCCGGAATCCGCCTGCCTGGTCATGGTTGCCTGATAGGCCTCGGGCATCTGTCCACGGCGAACTGCCGCAGCAGATTCGAGGATGTAGTTCTTTTCAATGAGATTGATCTGTGCCATGCGCTCCCAGAACTCGATCACCGACTCCCGTTCGCCATACTTGAGAAGATACTTAACCAGCCGTTCCGAGGCCGGGTGGGTAGTATAGGCAAGTTCTTCGGATGCCGGAGCCTTGGAAGCGTACAGGAGGTAGCGGACGGCATTTTTCTTATCACCTTCCCACATCGCAAGCGTGCCCAGTACCATATTTCCTCTATAGACCGCCATGCCGCAGTTGGGATCGTTGGGGAATTTCTTGGCCAAGGTAAGCGCATCCTGAGCATACTTCTTGGTGCGGTCCCAGCTTGCCTTGGCTGCCGCTTGATCTTTCTTGTAATCCGCGTCCTCCCCCTCGAAGTAGGCGCCTTCAGCCAGGCCCGGCAAAAACTCGAAGCGCTCCGCTTCGGGAAGTGCGGAAATAGTCTGGTATTGGGATTCTTTCGGAGCGTTTTGCAGGATTTTGTACATGCGCTGGCTGCGCTCGCCGGCTCGCGAGCCGACAAGCGGTTCGCGTGCCTGGACCGACTGAGGATTCAACTGCAGCGCTCGTTCGAGATAGGATTTGCCCAGCGCACGAGGATCAAAATCGAACTCTCTTCCGCCGGGATGGGCCGCATAAAACATCAAATGCTGCCCTGCGGCAGTCAGCAATTCAGCATCCGTGGAATTGGCCAGTTTCTTGCGAATCTCCTGGGCATAGGCGCTGTGAGCATCTTCCGGGGGGCTTACGGTGCGCACCACGTTAGGCGGCGTCGAGGAGTTCGACCCCAACAGAATGAACGCATAGAGCCTG
>JBEKYG010000803.1:0-2927 GCA_049511215.1 Acidobacteriota bacterium
ACCAGCCATACCCGTTTGGATGAATCCTCTTCTTGAAAGACCACGCTGTTTTTTCATTGCGGTTGCCTCCAGCATCATGGTTGTGGCGATCGTGGTTTTGTGCCCCAGAGCGTACAACAGAGCGGCTTCCGATGCATAAACAAATCCGTAACATTGATGGGTGTCGTTAATGGGGGTCGTACCTTCAAAAATCAAATTCTGAGCGAGAATTTTGGATTTTGAAGATACGACCCCCGATTTTTTGGAGATAATGTATTTGCAGATTCCTCATTCGACCAGTGGAGCCGGATCACCAGCGAGGCAGATGAAGCGGGTACTTATCTGCCTGCACCCATAATGAGAGTTGCTATGAATAAAGCAAAAAGACTTTGGTTCCCCCTGCTGCTCATGATCATTCCGCTGAACCTTTCGGGTGCGCAAAAAATCCCGGCTAAGGGAGAAAGGGTGGTTGCGCCCACGCCGCCGATGGGCTGGAACAGTTGGGATTGTTATGGTCCTTCCGTGACTGAGGATGAAGTGAAGGCCAACGCCGATTATATGGCGAAGAATCTGTCCCGTTTCGGCTGGAAATATGTTGTCGTGGACATCCAATGGTATGAACCCAAGGCAGGGCCGCACGGCTATCGCAAAAACGCCGAGCTGACGATGGATGAATATGGCCGGCTGATTCCCGCACCCAACCGTTTTCCTTCCTCTGCCGGCGGCAAGGGATTCAAGCCGCTCGCGGATTATGTGCACGGCAAGGGGCTGAAATTCGGCATCCATGTTGTGCGGGGCATCCCACGCCAGGCAGTCGATAAGAATCTGCCCGTTTACCACGGCAAAGCCGGCGCGGAGCAAATTGCCGATAAGGCCAGCATCTGCGCCTGGCTCACCGACATGTACGGCGTGGACACGGCTAAACCCGGCGCACAGGATTATTATGATTCAATCCTGTGATTCAATCCTGGTGCTCTATGCCGGCTGGGGCGTCGATTTCATCAAGGCCGACGACATGACTTCTCCGTACCACGCCGGTGAAATAGAGGCGCTCAGCCGCGCCATCAAGAAGTGCGGCAGGCCAATGGTTCTGAGCCTCTCGCCGGGTCCGGCGGATCTTGCGCGCGTCGAACACCTGAAAGCCAATGCCCAGCTTTGGCGGATCTCAAATGATTTCTGGGATCGATGGCAGGACCTGAAGCGCCAATTCGAGCTGTGCCGCATATGGACTCGGTACATTGGTCCGAGCACCTGGCCGGACGCGGATATGCTGCCGCTGGGACGAATCGGGATCCGAGCCGAGCGCGGCGACGACCGCCAGACCCGTTTCACCCAGGACGAGCAGTACGCGCTGATGTCTCTGTCGTGCATCTTCCGCTCGCCGCTGATGCTGGGGGGCGATTTGCCGAGCAACAATCCGTTCACGCTCTCGCTGTTGACGAACGAAGAAGTGCTCGCAGTAAATCAACAAAGCGCCAATAATCGCGAGCTGTTCGCCCGCGGCAACCAGATCGCCTGGACCGCCGACGTGCCCGGATCGCCGGCAAAATACGTGGCCCTGTTCAATATTGCCGATGACGGACCTGCGACCATTGAAGTTTCATTGAGTGATTTGGGATTTTCGGGCCGGTGCAGCGTACGAAATCTGTGGCAGAAAAAGGATCTTGGCGGATATGAAGGAACATTTAAGGCCGCCATCCCAGTTCACGGTGGGGGACTCTTCAGAGTCTCGCCAATAGGGCGCCTGCCATAAAAACCAAGGGGTCGCATCCGCAACATTCATACAGGACTGTTCAGCCTGAACACCGCCCAGCCGAAATGCAGGGACGCATTCCACCCACGCCCTGAAGGCGCAAGACAGCTAAAGCCCAGCGTGCAACCCATAACCGCTAACTTAAGCCACTGCCTCCTCGTGGATTTGGACCTGGACTTGCACCTGGACGTGGACTTCGACACGAATGTTCTTATACTCGAAACATTATCCCTCGGCTATATCCAGCGGGATAGAAATGGATGCACGGCGGAGCTGATCCGACAAAGCTGCCTAGCGCGGCGGTAGACTGTCGGCAATGCTGGCTACAAGCGGCAAGAAGCGTACGGCGACATGGTAAACGTCGAGCGTGCGAAATTTCATGTCAGACAGAATGGTCCAAGTCCACGCCGAGGTCCAGGTCGAAGTCCAAGTGTGTGGCGAGCTCATCTTGGCGCTTATGGGGTGCAACCCCTGGGTCCGGGGAAGGAAATCCGCATCAGCCCTGAAGGGCGGCACAGTTCATCAACGACCCCGATGATGAGACCTCGTTTGCGAATAGTCTATATCAAGCACCCTATCCCTTGTTCAATTCCGCCCAGGCGAAACCCATGGTCGAATTCCGCCCATGCGGATCCCATGATCAAATTCCGCCCAGGCGGATTCCATGACCAAATTCCGCCCAGGCGGATTCCATGACCAAATTCCGCCCTGGCGGATCGCATGGTCGAAATCCGCCCAGGCGAAACCCATGGTCAAATTCCGCCCATGCCATGCCCTGAAAGGGCAAGACAGTTAAAGCCCAGGGTGCTAACCCTGGGTGCAGAGGAGCAAATCGGCATCAGCCCTGAAAGGGCGGCACAGGTTTGGAAACATTAAGGGGAAAGGAGGACGTTTGGCCCAATCACTTTCCAATGTTCTTGTGCACTTCATCTACTCCACCAAGGACCGTTTTCCGTTTCTCGCCGATAAAGACATTCGCCGCCGTATGCATGCGTATCTTGCGCGTGTCTTCCGAGAAATGGACTGCTCGCCGATTGAAGTTGGAGGCGCCGCGGATCATGTCCATGTGTTGTGTTTGCTCAGCCGCAATCATGCGATGTCCGAGTTGATCCGCGAAGCCAAAGTCAGCTCCTCGGGTTGGGTGAAGACCTTCGGGGGCATGCTGTCGAAATTTGCCTGGCAGGGCGGGTACGGG
>JBEKYG010000804.1:0-2925 GCA_049511215.1 Acidobacteriota bacterium
GTGATTGCGATCCAGACGGCGGCTATGGGGCCGACTTCAACCCGCACGCCCATGCCCTGGTTTCTGATGGCGAGGCCTTTTCAGCGCAGCATAAGATGCCACTGTCCCAGAAAGAGCTTTTCGAGAAGCTGCCCATTAAGCCGCAACGCGAGATAAAATCCCAAAAGATAGCGACCTCTTATGCGAGGAGTGCACATCTCGAAAACGAAATGCCCTCTCTCTCCGCTTGGGATATCCCCACGCATGCGGACTGCCGTCGTCAATGAGAATGATTGTGCGATAGGGTGGAGAATTCTTTTTAACGGTGACAAACCGGAAGGTTCCCAATTTGCTTCGAGAGTAATCTGGGGATTTTCGGGCGCGGAATACCATCTGTGTACACCCACATTGTCCACTGCGATTCGAAACTCGTAACTATGGCCTGCGCGTAGATGACTGTCCCATTCTCCTGAAACTAGACTCGCGGAATAAGCAGTGCTCGGATTCGCGGCAATGCCTGTCTGCGAGGGTACTCCCGACCGTCGGAGTTGCTCCATCTGTTCATGGAGCCCACTGAGGCTGGCGGGAATATCGATGCCGTTCGGGCATTGACAGGTTCTGTTGCTGCAACTTGAGCACTTCACTTCCCTCCAGGGGTGAAGCGCAAAATACCGGTGTTGGCCCAGCGTTTCGAAGGGCATTGAACGATAATTGTCGATATAGGCTGCACGAAACAACCACGATACCGGCAGATGTTCACTGCAGAGGCTGTCGCACTTGCCGCATCGGCTGCAAACCGAGCGATTCATTCTGTGGATGACTGCCTCGACTCTGCCGGAGGCATCTGGCTGTTCTTCAAGCGGATCATAGCCGGCCCTGGCGTTTTCCTCGGCCTCTGCTTCCGAATTGGTTCCCGGCAGAACCGACGCGACTTCCGGATGCCGGATAAGTAAAAAGCGAAGCACATCGTGAGCCGTTAGCCCGGTGGAGATTGCGTTATGGGGTTTGAATGCCTTCCCTCGGCACAATAAGCCACCCGCGAGCGGCTTCATAACCATGAGGCCAACGTCACGCCGAGCAAATATCGGAAAGAGCTCGGAATTCCTTGCCAGGCATTCACTCTGCGCGGGTGGTTCCGGGTTATAGGAAAGCAGGTGATAGCCGGCCGGATTGTACGCTACCATGATTGCGTCAAATACATCCGAATCTAGCAAACGGCAGATATATTCCGGAGTCCCATGCGTCGTACAGAACGTTCCTATAAGGCGTCCTTCACGCTTCTTCATCTCCAGGAATTCAACCATGCCACCTTTCCCCCAAACATTCTCACCGAGTTTCTCTCTGTCATCGACGCAGGCGATTCCAAACATTTCCAGTCTTTTCTTCCTAAGCTTTTTTGAGGCAGTCTCAAAAAAGTGTTCGAAGAGTGCTCTGCATCCGTAACCTTGTGTGCAGACGATGACCTCGCGGCCAGAGGCGTTTATCGCTTCTACCACCAGATCATCTGCTCCCGCATAATCCGGGGCGGTGTGGACAATGTTCACCCCCAGCGAGAAGCTCCGCTTCAAAGTGTCAATGGCCTGCTGTTCCGGGACCATTCGTAGTTGGCAGGTACCGAAACCCACAACCGACACCTTAAAATTTGTTCGGCCCAGGCGGCGATAAATCATCATGGAATGCCTCGGAGAGCAGGTTGCCACCGTAACCAGCTCGGGGTTTGTCAAATCTCGAAGCGACTCAATCGGCTATGTTGGCGGTGATCAAATCAAGATGGTTGACCTCTGCGATAGCGAATGAATGAAAATAATTCGCTTTTTCCAGGTAGGACGATGATAGCAGCACGTGGGGTGGAAATCACCCGGAATTATTCAACCGGGCAGGTGAAGTAAAGGATATTCACCAAGCCGCGGAGAGCAAATCGGCGCAAATGGTGACGAGACGCGTTCCCCGAGCTTGGGGAGCGCTTCTTCTGTTATCGACGGTGCACGGCCGTTACGGATCAGCTTCATCAAAAACCCCGCCGTGATCGAAAAAATCCTGCGGCAAATCGGGATCGAGCGTTAAAAGTCCTGGGCGTCCTGCTCCAGGGCGTCGAGTACGATCGGGAAGCGGCGGGGCCAAATCGAATTCCTGTATTCCCTTTGCGATCGTGAGGCGGGACAAACCACATGCTCGGCTGACCTTGGATATGCCACCATAGCCAAGTTGTCGCGCCTCGTTTGCGGCCACCATCCGGCGGACTCGTTCATCCAGATGCGGCCAGATGAGATCGAATTTTTGCTTGAATGTTCTCAATACTTCGGGATCGGAGTCGGAATCGTCGATACTGATTTCGATTCCGTAACCGATTCCCAAAAATTCAAACGCCGACGGCACGACCTTTTCGTGGTGTTTTCCGGGTCTGAATCACAGTTTGCTGTATTCGGCGCTGTAAATATGATAAATAGAGTTGGGATTGATAATACACAATCAGGATGGTGGAAGAGGCCATGTCATGGAGATCTTCGTGGAAGACCATCATCCCTGTCACTCTCCTTTTAGCCGGATTGGCAGTTCTGGTCGTGACTCGCAATCAAAGAAACTCGCGTGCAGCTGCGGAAAAAAATCCGGCGCAGATCCTTAGGGGTAAGAGCAAGCTCCCGGCTCGCGAAAATCCTTCGACGTCGCCGCCACGGTTTCCACAGGATGATCCCATGTACCCCGTGATGATCCCGCCCGTAACACAGGAACCGGGTCAGACCGAACTGAACATTCCGCCAGGAATCGCCCCGATCCCGCCGGAAGGGAAAAATGAGACTTATCCACTTCCGGCGCAGGTAACGCAAGTTCATTCGCTGGCTGAAGCGGGTGCCATGGGCGTCATGCCGAATCCGTCGGGCCAAGTTGGCGTGCCTCAAGTCCTCCCCTTGCCCTCCGAAGCACGCACCCAGGTCCACAGCCTAGATG
>JBEKYG010000805.1:0-2918 GCA_049511215.1 Acidobacteriota bacterium
ACATCGATGCGGCCGTTGCCGCGGCGGTGGAGGCCGGCGGCGAGGTCGCCCATCCGCCGATGGAGATCCCTGGCCACGGCACGTTTGCCATCTACATCCAGGGTGGCATCCACCACGGGCTCTGGCAGCTGTAGGCTCGTGACGGCCCGTGAAGCCGCAAGCCTAACTACCGCATGCAGCGGACGTCGCTGCGCGCCGCCGCTGATGCTGAGCGTTAGAGGCAAATGAAGATTCGTGCCGGCAAGATTGATGCAGCGTGCGAAACAGGGGACGCTGACCATTTTTTTATTTGGGAAATCGCGCGTCCGCTTCTGGTTTAAAGTACACTGAAAACGTTCCGCTGTTCTTTTCCAGAGTTTGCGGCAAGTACAGAGGCGCAGTCCCCACAGAATTCTGGACAGACTCCGGGCGTCGGCGGGATTGTCGTTTTTTTTCGCCAAAACCGGTCAGCGTCCTCTGTTTTTTCAAGAGGGCCGATCGCCGCGCGAAAGTTCGGTTATTCGTTGGCCAGCCCAGCTGGCGCGGTCGCGGAGCGCGCCAAGGAAAAACGGGGTTTGATGTTCTTATGCGCCGTTCCGTCTCTCCTTTGGTGCGCGGCCCGACGACTCGTTCAGGCTCACGGCCGCGCGGAGCAACGCCCTGAACGCGTCCTCGTCGATCGCTTCGCCCTCGTGGAAGTCGGTTGCGCGCCTGGCGTTGCCATCGAGGCTCGAGTTGAAAAGGCCTGAAGGGTCCTTCAGTGATGCGCCCTTGAGGAAGGTCAGCTTCACGACGGTCTTGTACGTCTCGCCGGTGCAGATCAGTCCGTCGTGTGACCACACCGGGACCCCTCTCCACTTCCACTCCTCGACCACTTCGGGGTCGGCTTGCTTGATCAGGGCGCGGAGCCGGGATAGCATCTCGCCGCGCCAGTCGTCCAGCTGTGCCTACCAAAAACTTGATCTAGAGGTCCATGACCGTTTGGAGCGGCTTCGGAATTCATAAATCATCAGAAGATATGTGGAATTCTGCTGTATTGGGGAAAGCTTGCCGGCCTTCCTGCAGACGGTGCCGCACTAGGCGTCATACTTCAGGTGGCGAATTCTTGAGGATACCGATTTCAAGCGGCTCTACGCTCGTATCGATGATGAAGCCCGCCTGCTTTGGGAAGTGCAAAGATCTTTCCCATCTCTGGCGGTTGAACGGCCCTTCCATCCGGAGAATCCTTCCCGAGTGAGAGGTGGCTTCGCGTACCGTGGTAATAATCAAGATAAGAAACCAAATGGCGCCGGAGCGAACTCTCGTTCAGGATGACGCCATGGTCGAGGCATTCTCGTCGGATCGAGCCTATCACCCGTTCAACGTACGGACTCTGCCAGGGAGATCGGAAAGCAGTGAGAACCTCGCTGATATCCAAGCTTTTGACCAGCGCCCTGAATGCAGCACCGTAGATGCTGTCACGGTCCCGGAGCAGGAACCGAGGGGCCTTGTCCCAAGGGAAGGCCTGCACGATTTGGGCTGCGGTCCACTCGGCGGTGGGATGCTCGGTGACATTGAGATGAACGATGCGCCTGCGATCATGAGCCAGAACAAGAAAAACGTACAGGATGCGAAAAGTAACGGTGGGCACCACGAAGAAGTCCACGGAGACCAACTGATTGACATGATTTTCGAGAAACGTCCGCCATGTTTGTGAAGGCGGTTTCCGATGCTTTACCATGTATTTGGCGACAGTAGCCTGGGACACATCGATTCCAAGCTTGAGCAATTCGCCGTGGAGCCTTGGTGCACCCCACAGGAAATTGGCAGCGCTCATGTTGCGAATCAGATCCCGGATATCCGTCGAAAGGCCGGCGCGACCAGTTTTTCCCCGACGACTTTTCCACCTCCAGAAGAGTTGAAATCCTTTTCGATGCCAGGCGATGACGGTATCCGGCTTGACGAGCATTAGCACTCGCGCCATTGAGGCCAGAAGCGGGAGAAAGCGATCCACAAAATCCGATCTGATTTCCGAAGCGCGAGCCGTTTCTTATTGGTTCGTCGCAGGACAACGAGCTGGTGGCGGAGAGCCAGGATTTCCATTTGCAGGGAGGCTCGCGTTCGAACCGTGGATGCAAGCCCGGCGAATATCGATTTTAACAGATTGCACATGGCTCAGGACGGTATCAGCAAGGGATTGCATGATCAATGATCTGAATTGCTACGGAGTTTTTGGCAGGAACAGCACCCCTGCGCCCGCGTTAAATGCCTGAATTTGCTGCCTCACGGAGTTATGGCGACACACACCTATCTCGAATTATCTGGTCGAAGTCTGTGGCGTCCGTGATTAAAATAACACCTCGGTATCGTAGACTGTAGCGAGCTGCAGGCCGTGCAGGCAAAGGGACGAGGCATGGGCAAAGCATCACGGGATTTTCAAATCTTCGTCAAACCAGCAGGGGCCGCCTGCAATCTCGATTGCCAATACTGCTATTATCGCGAAAAGACAAGCCTCTATCCCGATGCGGGTTCATTCCGCATGTCGGAAGACCTGCTCGAAGAATACACAGTCCAGCACATCGAGGCTGCCTCCGGGACAGATGTTGACTTCTCGTGGCACGGAGGCGAACCCACTACTCTGGGCCTGGACTTTTTCCGAAAGGCTGTGAGCCTTCAGCAAAAGCACAAGCCCGCCGGCTGGAGCATCCGGAACGGCATCCAGACCAACGGCTTCCTGCTGGACGAAGAATGGTGCCGCTTCTTTGCGGCAGAGGGCTTCAGCGTCGGCCTCAGTCTCGATGGCCCGGCGGAGCTGCACGACCCCTATCGCGTAACCAGAGGAGGCAAGCCCACTCACGCACAGGCCATGCACGCATACGAGCTCCTGCGCGTACAGAATGTCCATACCGACATCCTGTGCGTCGTGCACAATCTGAATGTACTTCATCCGCTCACCGTCT
>JBEKYG010000806.1:0-2918 GCA_049511215.1 Acidobacteriota bacterium
ACTGCTGCCCACACGTCCGGTCAAACTCGCTCATCAACCTCTTTCCCCAGGAATGAGACCGCGGATAAACGGATGAACGCAAATGCTAATCAGCGTATGTCTGCGCTCATCCGAGGTTTCAATGCCTCACCGGAAACCCTGTGCGCACGGACCACAAATCTCTTGGGGGCCGGACCCACGAAGTAGAACGGGTAACAGGTCACCAGGGTAAGAATCGCGGAGTCGGAATTGTCCAGCACTGCCGTGTCATTAGGCTCAACCACTTTGATCGAGTCCACGCGATAGCCGTAGGATCCGGCCAGCGTCGTCAAGGTGATTTCATCATCCTCGTGGATATTGCGCAGGGCTCTGAAAAACGTGTCCCTGTGCCCTGCAATCGCGGCGTTCCCCCGCTGACCCGGCAGCGGAGTACCCGCAATATGGCCGACCGCCCTGCGTAGCGTTTTGGCATCGGTGCCTTCCATGATCATCGCGTCAAGGCCGATGGCACTGATCTCGATTCGCCCCAGGGCAGAGCCTCCGCTGCCGGCAATACCAGGGCTCTCAGTTCGCGTGAGGTTCGATTCCGCCTCGGCTGGAGGCAGAGTAGACGGCTGAAGGTTCTCAGCGCCGCCATTCGAAGGCGTCAGACTCTTCAATGATTGTTGAAATCGCCGGCTTTGGTAGTTCTGGTAGAGGCTCGCGTCGAGCAGCACGAACCCGCAGTAACCCAACAAAAGAACGCCGATACCAAGAGTGAGATATTGACTCCAACGGAGAAAAAACGTGGCTCGCGTCGGAGGATCCGTGTGCCAATTGATTCGTATGTTCATGGTCGGTTGCTCCGTCGGGGCGGCAGTGGCTGAGAACTCCGGGGCGCGTAGTAACCGGTACGCGTGCGGACGAACAAGCGCCCTCGACCCGGCGCCCCGGCCTTAACTTGTATAGCCCTATAGGTTCCGTCTTGCTTCCCATTCGCGGGTAAATAGGAGATCGTGTACTGGTTTCGGATATCGTGGGCGATTCGCTCGCACGTAGGGCTCACATCCTTTACTGATCGCGGAAAGAAAGCCTCGCCGCCTGTATCCTTCGCGAGTTGCCTGAGCACACCAGGGTCCTGGTCGGGATCGTCCTCATCAAAAACGCCTATGGTGTAGATGATGGCGTCGGACTGCTTCGCCATGGTCATGATTTGGGCCAGTTTGTGTTGGCTGGCGTTATCGCCCCCGTCGCTGATTACGATCAGCACCTTTTTATCCCGATTCCCCTTTTTCAGGTGCTCGAGCGCCGCGGCCACAGCATCGTAGAGCGCCGTCATGCCGTCCGCGGCGATTCTAGACATGGCCACTCTCAGTTGAGCGGCTTCGTCCGTGAACAGCGTGCCATCGGGCAGGCCGAACGAAACCTTCTCGTTAAAATTGACCACGAACATCTGGTCCTGAGGATTGCTGGAGCGGGCAAACGCCAGGGCAGCAGCAATAACTTCAGGCCGCTTCGGCCCCATGCTTCCGCTATTGTCGACGACCAATCCGACCGTCACGGGGATATCTTCGTGGGTGAAAGAGTCGATCTGTTGCGGGACTCCGTCTTCGTAAACCTGAAAGTGTTCTTTATCGAGTCCCGAAACCAGAATTCCTTTAGAATCAAGGACGGTTGCGTGCAAAACCACCAGGCCGACTTTTACCGCAATCGTGAATGGGTCACCCTGGCTGCCCGGTGACATCGAGTATTTTTGAGGCCGGACATCGCTTGGTGGCATGATCAGGAGAAAAAGCAAGACCAGCCACAGGCTCGTAAAGGCCGACTTCTCCCTGGTGCGCAATTGTTCGGCACGGGAGTGATCTCTCATCGGTGCAGTCCCTTCGAGGAATCTGAGCGCGGAGCCCCCAGGAGGCCTCCCGGATGCTCGGGAACCCTGCCGCCCCTGAGGGCAGGTGGTACTCACCTGCCCTCTATAATCCGTAAGCCTGGGCCGCGCGCTTGGGTCTGGAAATTGGCTTGCTCTGAGCGTTCTCAATGGGCTCCCTATGCGGTAGTCCGCGCAAGCCCTCCACGCTCTTGCTCAAGCAGTTCGCTTCAGGTTTAAGGAAAGCGCAACGCCCATAGCCAGCGCCAACAGCCCAATCAGTCCCAACAGCGGCATTGGGCTGGCCGTGTGGGGCAAGTCTTTCGTGGAATCCGACGCGTTCACCTTACTCACAGGTTCGGTCCGTGCAGGCGGGGTCTCAACAACCTCGGTCATAGGAACCACTTCTCCTGTAGGCTTCACAGCCTCAATAGGCGCCTGCTTTAATGTAACTATGGCCGGGTCGTCCGCCGCTTTTATCGGCATGGTGATTGTCTCTGCCAGTTCGGTGGGCATCGCGAGCACGGGCTGGTCGGTCAGCTTTGCCAGCTCGATAGCCCTCACTTTTGGATATACGAATTCCTGGCCAAAACTATCACCAGGATAAAACCACGCCCTGATGGCTTGCGGCTCACCGGCTGCTCTTTCCCGGAACGTCATAACCGTTCTGGAGGTGGGCTTCAAACGGTAATTTGGTACCGCAAGGATGGTTGCAAACACGTGGTCTTCGCGTTCGTTGAGAATTTGGACGACGTGGCGATCGCTTGCCGAGTCCAACAGCTTAAAGGTATACCTTCCGGCCGGCAAGACCTGAGCACCTACACCCGGAATCTCCACCGGCACTTTGAATGTCACCTTAGTCTTTTTGTTCCAGTCGTCACCCTTCATCCTGGGTGGAAAGGCCAGAGCCACAAGGGCTAAACCTAAAAGCATCACTACTACTACTCTGAATCGGGTCATTTTGACCTCCTTTAAACAAACATAGTACGGTTCTTTTCAGTTACACGAGGTTAAACGCCCCACAGAAGTCGAGGCGCATTTCCTTTAGCCAATCTCCCTATTTCGGGCCAACATGCCGCTTCTCTTTGCTGAC
>JBEKYG010000807.1:0-2915 GCA_049511215.1 Acidobacteriota bacterium
CGACCGACGTGTACGCGTTTGGCCTCGTGATCGCCGAGATGCTTGGAGCCCGCCCCGCGTCCGGCAAGAAATCAGGCCTTAGCCGGACGCTGCTGAAAGGATCCGGGACGCCTTCGAGGCATGCCATCCGGCTGCCTCGCGCACACGTCCGCTGGCAGCGGATTATCGAACGCTGCCTCGCGGCCCAACCGTCAGACAGGTTCGCGCGGCCCGCGGAGGTCGCATCCGCATTGCGGCAGGCGATGGAACCAACGCGCCCGCTCGGGAGCTGGCGGATGCTGGCCTGGGTTGTGGCGATGGCCGTGCTGGCAATTGGGGGATGGCTGGCTGTTTCCCTCTGGAGATCAGGCGCACCCGGACAGGGCGTGAATTCGGAGGAGTCTTTCAAGAGGCAGATTCCGCTGCCCAGGGCTGACATCAGTCTCTGGAAGGTGTCACCGAATGGAAAATCGATGATCCTGACAGATAATAATGCGTCTGGATCGAACCTGGTCCTCTGGGACCTCCAGACCGGACGCTTGCGACCTGTAACACGCGCGGGTCTTTCCGCGGCAGGGTCGCGACTTGACGCTGAATATCCCGTCTTTTCACCGGATGGCGAGCGCATCGTTTACGCCATGGGGGCCGGAGAAATACGCATGGTCCGGATCGACAGCTCAGAGGACCATGTTTTGTATTCGGCTCCCGACATTCGAGTCGTGCCTCAAGACTGGTCGCCGGATGGAGAGCGGATCCTGGCCGGAGCCATACGGGAAGGGGTATTTACGACGTTGATTCTCTCCGCCCGCGACGGTTCCATCCTATATTCCGTACCGCACCGGAGTCGGAATGTTCCCGTAGCACTGTTTTATCGTGACGGTTCGCGGGTGATTTACAACATATTTCCGAGCGAAGGAGATTTTAGGGCGGATATCGAAATGCTTGACCCGGCAACCGGGCGTCAAGAGCCGCTAGTGCGATCTCCGGCCGACGACAGGATTGTCGGCTGGACGACCAACCGCAACCAGTTTCTGTTCTCGAGCAATCGCGGGGGCACGAATGGGCTCTGGGCACTCCCTTTTTCGAAACAAGGAGCTGCGGGGGAGCCGCGCGAACTGAAATCGGACATGGAGGGAATGCAACCACTGGGGCTGACCAGCTCTGGATCTCTGTTTTACAGCGTAATCAGGCCCGACATTAATGTGTGGACTGCGGAGATCGACGTCGAGGCCGCGCGCACGATATCCGGCCCCCGGCGCGCCAGTCTGAAGTTCCGTGGAGTGCAGAACTACGCTTCCTGGTCGCATGACGGCAGTAAGCTCGCCGTGTGCCTTCTTGGCTCGCTGGCGGTCTGGTCGCGCGATAAGGACGAAGTGCATTCCTTGGAGGTCAAAGGGATTTTCTTCTCGAGCCCGCAATGGCTCGGGACGAGCGGGTGGCTGATGGCATTCGGCTCCAATGCCAACGGCAAGCAGGGTTATTACCGGATCAACTCAGCAAACGGCGAAGCCCAGCTCGCATTCGATTCGAGCGCAATCAACAGCAATGGGTTTGCCGGCGTCTGGACGCACGACGGCACAATCCATTTCAACCGCTACAGCGGCGGCCAAAGTGGCCTTTTCCGGCTCAATGTGGTGACCGGCGAACGTCGAAGCCTGTACGTGCCGCCGTCCGGCAGCAATCTGGGACGGGAGGCACTGGCCCTCTCACCCGATGAAAGATGGCTCGCATTCCAATTGTTCCATACAGATTCGAAGATCAGCAACCTCATGCTGATCCCTTCGGAAGGCGGGGAAGCACGAACGTTGTGGAACATAGATGGGGCTTACTTTTTCTCGAACGGGGCATTCACCTGGAGCCGCGACGGCCACTACGTGATTGCAGCCCGCGAACGCAATAGGATCAGCGAGATCTGGCGCATTCCGCTAGACGGCAGTGCCCCGAGGAAGGTTGAATTCCCGGACACGAAGCGGCTCATGACGTTGCGGATGGATCCGGATGGAAAGACGATCGCATTCGTCGCAGGCGACCTGCCAAAGCCGGAACTCTGGGTACTCGAGAACTTCCTGGCGCGCTGACGGGACAGCTCATTTTGCCAGCTGTGTGCGCTGGTGTTCTGCCTGTTCTTTCTGAATTGTAATATCGAACGCCACACCCGTCGGCCAACAAACAAACCCTGTCCCATCAGCCGTTTGAGACTCACTTCGACAGTTAAGTTGATCGAAAAGCAAGAACGGTCCCTTGACTGGCAACTGTATAGACCATAGGCTCCATCATAGCCGAGCCCCCCGCCGATTGCCTCGGCAATTCCGGATATGGACGAGCCGTACTTTTCTTGAGCAGGGAGGTAACAGCATCTGCCTTGCCTGCCAGAAGTGTGGAAGTGTGCCAAAATGCAGTATCCTGGGCCTACAATCCTCAGGCGGCCAAGGAAAGGCTCTGTATTTGTTTGACGAACCTGCAACCGGCCTGCGTTTCAGCGATATCGAATATCTGCTGAATCTGTTTTATCAGCCGGCCGACCAGGGGAATACCCTGCTGGTGATTGAGCACGATCCGCAAATCATCCTGAATGCCGATTGGCTTATTGATCTGGGTCCACAGGGTGGCGATCAGGGGGGATACGTGGTCGCCCAGCGGCCTTCTGAGTTTAGGCCGGCATTGCGTGCCAAGTCCTCGTCGTGCGTTGCGAAGCGGCGCCGACATGAAATAATCCCCGATTCTGTGGGGACACCGCCGGAGAGTCACCGGAGGAAGGTCGGTGACAGGCACCTGGCACCGATCTTCCCAACCATTCGAATAGTTTGAACGTCTTACCTTTGAGAATCGTAATAATCCGACAAGGGGGGCAAATGCTATGAGACTGTCAAGACAGGCCGCTGTTCTTTCCATTTGTGTTTATCTGATCTGTCTTTTTGGCTGCGGTTTGGCCTTTC
>JBEKYG010000808.1:0-2912 GCA_049511215.1 Acidobacteriota bacterium
TCCAAGTTGGGTGCTGCGGTTTAGTCCAATACATTTTTAGCCCACCGTCGCGGCACTGAACTTTCCGTTTTGTTCCAAGATCGTGCGCCGCGCCGCCGGGCTAAAAATGCTCTGCATTATGTTACGTCAATTGGCCAAACGCCCATGACCCAGGAAATCGTCCCAATTCCACACTGAAGCATCCACCGCACAGGGCCTCGACATGCCGTCTGGATAACCTGCATTCTCCTGAAAATCTTCCGGCGTTTTACCGGGTATCGATCCATGCATATGCTGGCCAGCTGCCTGAGCACTTTCTGCCCGATGATTTTGCCTTTCACAGCCAGGCGCCGCCGCTGGTCATCGTTGAGGAGGATTGTATTTTGCCGAGTTTCTCTCTGAGCACCCGATTCTCCATAAGCAGGTACTCGATGGCCTCCTGTTGGCGGCGGTTGCTCCAGCCTTCAAGAATCAGGAGCAACAACTGCCATGGCTGCAACAGAGGCTTCATGTTCCTCCGAATGCGCGTTGAAAATCCGCAGCATCCGGGATCCTTGGCTAGTTGTCAAAAGCCGCCAAGGAGCACGCCCCACCGCGGTCCATAACGATCCTGAAACCGGCCCGCCGGCACCATAATGATGGAGAACATGACGCACATCACCGAGTATGGCAATGCCTTTTCGGCGTTGGACCACCCCCAGGAAGCGGGAATCCCGGCCTTGACTACGCTCCAGACGTAGAGGACACCAAGGATGAGCCCCATGCCGCCCGCGGCGAAAGCCACAAGCCAGCCGCGGAAAAAAGAAATGTCGATTTGAGTTGCGGAATTCGAAAACATAGTTCATCCAAACCACGAAATGCAAAAGGGAGCAGAACCGCATCTAAACCAACCGCCAAGACCCCAAGACTCTAAGACGCCAAGAGTTTTATTCCTTAATTTCTTGGCGTCTTAGAGTCTTGGGGTCTTGGCGGTTGATTTAAGCTCTGCCGCGCCGTGTCTTTCTTGGTTTTTTAGGGCGGCACGGGCTTACTTCACGTCCCCCACGTTGAAGTTGTTGTAATTCAGCAGCGCGTTGAAGAGCATGTTGAACTCACCGTAATTCTGCCGGCGATAGCACGGGTTGCCGGCGAACAGGACCACGCGGCCTTTGCCCACCGGAACATCGACAATCGCAGGCCGATTGCGGATCTCGTTCGCGCCCTTCATCAGACCGCTCAGAACATTCGCGTCGCCGCCGGGATACTGCATGAGGGTCTGCCCGCGATCCTCCTCGGGGACGCGGAGCAGCGGCCCGTTGGCCCAACGCACCGGCATCCGCGCCTCGGTGTAACCATAGAAAATTGGATGCATCGGCTTCAGCACGTCGGCCAAGATGATCGGGCCGGGCGCGTAAAACTGCGGTGACGTGGTGCCTGCGTCAATCTTGCGCGTGGGCCCGAACTCGGGCGGGAAAAAGCTCGCCTGGCCGAGTGTGATCAGCACACCTCCGTCCCCGGCAAACATGTGGAATTCTCCGACGCCCTTCATCCCCATGCCGCCGGTGGTGTCATCCGACTCGCCGTACATCCCGAGGCTCTTGTATTGATCCGACTTTTTGTAAGCCTGCGGCTCGCTCTTCGGATCGAGGTCCCAAACCAGTCCTTTGGCGTTTCGGCCCTGGTTGGGGATAAGTATGACGTCATAGGAAGCATGCAGGTTTCCCTGCTTGGCCCGCTCTTTGTAAATCAGGTCGTAGGGAATTTCGAATTTGTCGAAGGCGTAGCGCACCCAGCCCACATCCTGCGTATTGCCCCACGTGCTGTAAATTGCGATGCGGGGAAGATCGAGATCGTGGGCAGCAACGCTTGGGATATTGGGCAGAGCAGCGGCCGTCAGCCCGAGACGCTCGATCTCGCCACGCACGCGGGCCAGCGAGGCTTGATCCACGGGGATGATGAATGAGCCTGCCGGATAATCCGCCTCGCCTGCCCTAAAGGCGCGCTCGGCGGCACGAATCTTGAGGTCCTTGAGGCGGTAGCGCAGAGTGATGAGGTTGTTGGAACCATTGTGCATGACGGCGATTGCCGCCGGCGTTGATGCATTGCCCGCTATCGTGCCTGCGATTTTCACTTCGGAAACCGCCTCCACCTTGACATCCAGAATGAACTTGTCGGCGATCTCTTTGACATCCGTGTGCGTCATGAGCCCCATCGTCCATCCGGTATCATCGTAAGTGCGCAGGCTGGGATCGGGATAGTTCTGCTTTTCGAGCAAAATTTTCGCAAGGCGACCGTAAGGCTGGTCCCGCTTGACGACAAATGAATCGGCCGGGAAAGTGCCCTCCTGGAGCTTGAACTCGGAAGTCGCGCGCCCGACCTCGATGCCCTGCACGCGCAGGTTGTTGACGAGCCAGGCCACGCGCGTCATGTCGCGTTGTCCGGCGGGAATGACGTAGCCGAAAGGCGCTTCTTTCTTGCCGGACTCGATCGAGTTGCGGCTCTTCAGGTAAAAATTCTCGAGAATGACCTTGGGAAACCCCGATGTCAGCTGCATCTCCGTCAACACACCGGTTTCCATGTAATTCGTGTTGTTGCGCATCGACCACTCGACATCCTTGTAGGCAGGCAGTGGACGGTACCACTCGCGCGTGGTCTGGTCGCCGCCCGGATCACCCTCCGGGACCTTTCCGGGGTGCCGCATCATGGTGGTCGCGCCACCGTTGCCGAACGTCTCGAACATGCGCAGGAGACCGTTGTGGTTCGTCGACATCTGGCCGAGGTAGCCCGGCGACCACATGTCGACGAAATTATGCGTCCACACGCCGGGCATGCCGTACTTGGTCATCTGCGACATGGTGAAATTTGCAAACCACGGCATTTCGCCGAACAGTATCGGATCGAGCGTCGGATTCTGGGGTGCCTGGCCGCTAAACGTGTACATGAACGGAGAGGAC
>JBEKYG010000809.1:0-2897 GCA_049511215.1 Acidobacteriota bacterium
GGGTCGCCCTTGAACAGCTGGATCTCAGCCCGGCGCCGCCGCTGCGGCACCGACCCGGTGTGCAGCGCGTAGCCCACACCCAAACGGTCGCACAGTTCCCGGACCAGTTCGAGCATGCGCGCCCACTCGGAAAAAACGAGGACCTTGACATCCGCATTGTTGGCGCATTCCTCCAGAATCTTACCCAATTCGGCGAGCTTCGGGCACGTCCGGTCGTCGGGGTCGAGAATGTAATTGGTATCGCAGATCATGCGCATCATCGCCAGTTCGCGCTGCAGCTTCTCCGATTCCTGCTGGGTCAGTGGACGCTTCTTTGCGATGGCGGTCAGGCGGGCCACTTGGGCCTCGTGAGCTTCATAGCTGTCTTTCTGGGCGGCGCTGAGCGGCACGAAGCGCGTCAGATCCGTGCGATCGGGCAGCTCTGTTTCCACGTCCGGCTTGCGGCGGCGCAGCATGAAAGGCTTGATTCGTTCGTGCAGCCGATCGAGGCTACGATAGCCGGCGGGACGCCCACGCTCGTCCAGCTCATAAAACTCGCGGTTGAAGCGGAAAAGCGGGCCCAGGGCCGATGGATCCAGGAAAGACATCAACGAGTGGATCTCGTCGATCCGGTTCTCGATCGGCGTTCCCGTGAGAATAAACGCGTAGCGGCTGAGCAGCCGCTTCACTGCCTGAGCGGTCTTGGTGCTCCAGTTCTTGATGCGTTGGGCTTCGTCCAGAATCACCACGTCCGGCCGCAGACGCTCGTTCACGTCGAGCGCGTCCCTCAACATCTGCTCGTAATTGACAATGGTGAAGAATGGCGCCGAGCCGTAAAGCCGCAAGCGTTGGGCACGCCCTCCGAACACCAGCTGATAGGGAAGATCGGTGAATCGCTCGATCTGCTCTTCCCATTCAGTCTTGAGCGAGGCGGGGGTCACAACGAGGACGTGCGCCGCGTTGCCCAGCCGATGCAGGAGTGCGCACGCTGCAATTGCCTGAATCGTTTTGCCCAACCCCATTTCATCCGCGAGCAGAGCGCGTTCCTTGAAGGCCAGGTGCAGCATCCCTTCGCGTTGATAAGGGTAGAGCGGCACCATGGTTTCTTGAGCAGGCCATTCCCCGGAACGCACCTTTTGTTCATATTCCCGGAGGGAGAGCTTCCTGTCTTGCGCGCGCCGGCGGGCATCCAGCCAGGGAACGACGTCCTGGGAGATCCGCAGCGAAGGGATACCCACCTGCTTCAACAGTGCGAGGGCTTCCTCGGGATCTTCGGTCCGAACGGTGCCGTCGTCTCCGACCATCGATTGGATGTGGCCCGGCAACTCGCCGACGAGACCCTCGATCCGCAAGGATTCCGATAGAGGATCCGGCACAACATCGAGGCGTCCGGCGCCGTTCCGCTGTGCCTTGCGAAACAGCCTTGCATGGCGCGCTTCGAGGTAGAGCAAGGTGGCTTCCACGTGCTTGCAGGTGCCCAGGGCATTGATGCGGAAGTCGACACAGTTGCAGGAAAATCGCCGCTGCGCCACGCTGCGGATCTCGACCGTATAAGTCAACCCGCTGCCGGATTTCACCTCAAAGTTCGAGAAGATAGGAAATTGAGGCTCAATATTGCGCACCCGGAGAGGTTCCGTCCTGGCACGGTAGCGCCGCCTTGCGATCTCATCTGCATCCGTTGTGCGCCAATCGTGCTCCGACGGCAGCTTGTCACTCCGCTCCTGTGGCGTCTTCATACTTATGTCCTTTCCGGCAAAGGCGGCCCGGCCGGCAGCCTTCCGATGGGTGAACCTTCTTTTGTGCATTCCTTGCCCACGCACTCCGCTGCTGCGATCTCGCCTCGCCACGACGAAGTCGGCAGGTACCCGGCGCACGGCGCGACCGATTCTATCACGTTGAGCTCAGCTCGCTGCGAGGGAAACGCATGCGCAGCGTCGGCCTAGACCTCCTTCGTGTTCTTCATACTACTGACCCGCAAATCCTTTGCCAGGCGGAAAAGATTTTTGCCGCAAAGACTCCAAGGCGCCAGAAATTCTAATGCTTGATTTCTTGGCGTCTTAGAGTCTTTACGTCTTGGTGTTAAATCTTGGGTGCGGCTATGCTGCTCCATGTTATTCGTGGCGGCCTTTTTTCTTGCTGTGTCGGAATCGCAGATTCTCGTTTGGGAGCGATGTCTCGGTACATCGTCGAGGAGCGCCAACCCCGCGGATGCCCCCGCGCCGCCGGAACCCAAAGGGCGCATGGGGGTTGCGAGGCGATCTCTGCGTTGCTCGTCGTCAACGCTGTACATCGACATCGCCTCCTCCTCGCGCCTTGAGCTCGCCCCGCAAGCCCCATGCGCGCGACCCCTCCTAATTCTCGGACGGGCTCCTAGGTGTATCCGGGCACGCGCCGAAACCAGGAGTATTTTGATGTCATCTCGCAAGGGTGAGCACGACGGCATCTGGGGAGGAGAGTACGAAATTCATTCCTCTGATGCCGATGTCGCAGGATTAGGCGCACAGCGACCGCCACTAGCGTATGTGGATTCATTCTGAGATTTTTTGTCCATAATTTGGAACCTTCGCAGTTCTTTAAAGATAGAAGGGTTGTCATCACGCAGGCGAGCGTTCCCGGAAATTCAGGGGGCGTTCCAGGAAGTGCTTATGAAGGATGATTCGCTGCTGGCAAAATTGGCGGAGGATTTTACTGCCAGAGTGCGTCAAGGAGAGTCGCCGGATATCGAAGCTTATGCGCTCCGATATCCACAGGTGGCCGGACGCATTCGCGAGCTCTTTCCCACTTTGTTGTTGCTGGAAGGCGCAGCCAAGACATGCGAAACAGTCACAGGTGTTCTGGGCCCAGCCGGACTTGCCGCCGGTTCCATCTTCGGGCAGTATCGGATCCAGCGAGAACTCGGGCGGGGCGGCATGGGCATC
>JBEKYG010000810.1:0-2896 GCA_049511215.1 Acidobacteriota bacterium
CCGCATGTCTGGATCGTTATAACAGGCTGTTTACCGATCACCGGGTAGAGGCAGTCACCCTTTTTAAGAACCACGGCGCAGCGGCAGGCACCTCGCTGGTTCACCCTCACCTGCAACTGATCGGAACGCCCGTGATCCCTACGGAGGTGCGGGAGCGCTTCGAAGGGGCGCTGCGCTTCTACGATGACAATGGCACCTGCATCTTCTGCGCCACGCTTAACGACGAATTGCACGATCAGAGCCGTCTGGTTGCGGAGAACAGGCACTTCGTCGCATTCATACCCTTTGCCGCGCTGTCACCTTTTCACCTTTGGATCTACCCGCGCCGACATTGCGCTTCATTCGGCATGATCACGGCGGACGAGATCGCAAGCTTTGCCCGCATCCTGCGGACCGTGCAGCGGAAGCTTTACCTCGGTCTGAATGATCCCGACTTTAACCTGGTGATGCGCACGGCGCCCCGAGAGTCGAACCACGTTCGTTACTATCACTGGTATATGAGCGTCGTGCCGCGCATAACCAAGGCGGCCGGATTCGAATTGGGCTCAGGCATGTTCATCAATGTGAGCCGCCCCGAGGATTCGGCATCTTTCCTGCGTGGCGTGGCCGTCGAATGAATTCAAGAAATACTAATCAGTTCATAAGCAGGTTGATATTTGGCGATAGCAAAAAGAAAGGAGAACACTATATGCGCCGGGGTCGGTATCGGAGTCGGGGTCGCAATCGCAGTCGCAATCGGTTGTATGGGTCTGCAAAAGCCGACAGCGATTGCGATAGCGATTGCGACCCCGATACCGATGATCGCCATCCAGAGCGAACATGACCTCCGTCTAGCTCCGCTCCATGATACGACTGCAACAGTTTCTCGCCCGCCCCAAACCACTAAAGCAGAAGTGCAGATACGAGGATAGGAAAATTCCTTAGACCGAGAAAACGGGCGTCAAAACTAAACGTAACCCCTATTCTGACGTGCTGTATTGAGATCATTTCCTGCAGACTAAACAGCTTCCTCAGGGCCGGCACCAATCCCCACCAATCCCCGATCTGAAAACTGGATTCTCCGGAAAGGGATGGCAGGATGCGCGGTTTCTTACCGATGGGCGATGTTGACACCGGACGCCAACTCGGAAGTTTCGCCGCGGGGCAAGGATCCAAAAACGTGAGCGGAACTTCGAGCCATATTATTCCGATTTTGCTCCGACGTATCAAATTGCTAAAACAGCGAGTCCTTTTAGGGGGAACTTTTCGTCATCGTATGCAATCAAAGAATCAATTTATAGTACTGCGTGCCCGTTTCGGATGGCGGTGGAATCAGATGCGACTCTATATCGCCCGCAGGTGCAGGGGATTCCGAGTGCCGGCAGTTCGATTCCGGGGTAGAATCCTAGCCATCATTGGGGCCCCAGAGCCACTTCTCTGTCCAGGGGGTACGACGTGCGAAAATTCCAAAGGAAAGCAGTTCATGAAACGCTCATCGCATTTCTTCTCGGCATCGCCATTTGCGCTGCTGCTTGGATTTTGCCTCGCAGCAGCATGGTATCTGCCTCCGCTTTGAGCCAGGGCGACCATCCATCAAGCATTCAGATCATGTTCCGCTTCCAAAACGCCGAGCTGAAAGATGCGCTTCCTGAGTTTGGCCGGCTTCTCGGACTCAACGTGCCGAGAGTCGATCCCGGTGTAACCGGAACACTCTCTCTTGAATCCTCGCGGCCCATGCCTAGAGAGGAGGCCTTTCAGACGTTTCTCGATATCTTGAAAAACAACAACGCCGTTCTCATCAGGAGGTCGGGATCAGATTTCCCGACAATATACGGGGTAATTCCCGCGTCACAGGTCTCGCCGCAGGACAATGCAGTCGTGAAAGAACTGCCTCCGGCAAATCCCACACCCAATGCAAGCACGATACCCGGGGTCAAGGGTCCACAACGAGAGCCTGTTCGCGTTACGGCTAATCTCATGGAATCGAAGCTGATTAACCACGTCGAGCCGGTTTTTCCGGAGCCGGCTTCAAGGGCAAGCATCTCCGGCATGGTTTCCTTGGAGGTGCTAGTGAACGAGAAGGGTGAGGTGGCAAGCGTCAGGATCTACAGCGGGCACCCTCTGCTTCAGCCTGCCGCGCGCGAGGCGGTAATGCAGTGGCAGTATGCTCCGACCTATGTCGGTGGCGAGGCGGTTCCTGTTCTCACCACGGTATACGTCACATTCGTCTTAAAGAAAGCGCCTGGTCCTCATTAGGTTTCGAGGTTTGGACCGTTGCGGAAGGACGAGCCGCATCCACTCGAGGTACGCGCCCAGGCCTTGAGCTTGTCGATGCGGCGGCTCAGAGCAGGTTGCGAAATGAACGGCGCCTCGGCTGCGGCCTTGAAACTGGATTTCTCGGCCAGCCGCGCTCGCGCACCCAGGCGTCGCGCAATTTGTTCAGAGAAATGTGCTCAAGTCCTACCTGGGAAACACCGTTCTGGTGTAAGATTAGCAGTAGTGAAGTCCGGAGCAGCCGTGGGAAGGTTGGCCTTGTCCGTAAAAAGGCCCTATCCGCTTTCCAGAGGAGAATAGACATGGCTCACAACTTTTGCGCTCATTGCGGCAACCGCTTGCCTGGAGAAACCAGGTTTTGCGACCAATGTGGATACCCTGTCGCTGAAAGGGTCGAGGCGAGAAGTCGATCTCCGGTTTCGGAGCTGCAGTCTTACGAGCGCGCGGGAACAAAGGTCCGCGCACCCGGCACGTATTCGTCACGGCCCAGTCCGGCGCCCGCGACGCCACCGCCGGTCGCGTCGCCGAACAGACCGGTTTTGGGCGCATCTGCTGGGAATAACCCTGCCGAACTCCCCTTGGAGCTGATGAGTGAGCCCAATGAACGGGCGTTTACGGTCCTTGTTCCGAAGGGCTGGAAGAT
>JBEKYG010000811.1:0-2888 GCA_049511215.1 Acidobacteriota bacterium
ACTCAGGTGATTGCCGGAAAAACCTTGATGGAGATTGGAATCGGGGTCGGGATCGGTATCGGAATCGAAAGAAAACGGATCACTTTCGATAGCGATTCCGATTCCGATCCCGACCCCGAGAAAAATCAGACTACAGTCCAAACAACGTGAGCAGTTAGGCTTCCCTGATGGTGAAGGTGAACTGAGCGAATGTATTCCTGGGAAACAATCGCACAAAAAATACGTGTGCCTGTGAGCAGGCTGGGAGTGGTTCTTCTTCTGTTCATGCACCCGACCTGGCGATCTCTTGCGGCTGGAGGGGTGGTAGCCGGTCTTGGCGCGCTCCTGCGCATTTGGGCCGCGGGGCATATTGACAAGGGGAAGGCTCTCGCTACCGCCGGCCCCTACGCCATCACGCGGAATCCGCTCTACCTCGGATCACTGTTCATGGCCATCGGAATCCTTCTTGCCGGCCGGCTATACTGGCTGCTGCTGCCATTCGGCATTCTTTACATCGCGCTTTACTACCCAGTTATGAAGAGAGAGGAGCAGGAGTTGCTGCAGGGCTTCGGCGAAGACTTCGTCAACTACGCCAGACGCGTTCCGATGTTTTGTCCGAACTTCCGATCGGCTTCGGTGTGGTCATCTTCTTTCCTTTGGTCGCGCGTCAAGCGGAACCGCGAGCACCGCCATTTGATGGTCCTCGCACTCGCAGAAATCATCCTCATCGTGAGGATCTATCTATGAAGCAAGTTCTCTTGCCGACTGCAGGATCCCAGGGACAATGGGGCATAGGGTCAAGGGTAGGCATCCGATTACCAATCCTTGAACGGAGATACTAATCAGTTCATAAATAGGTGGACATTTGATCATGATCAAAGAATGAGGATCTGGACGGAGGTCGTGTTTGCTTTGGTTGGCGATCATCGGGATCGGTATCGGGGTCGCAGTCGCTATCGGCTTTTGCAGACCCATACAACCGACTGCGATTGCGACTGCGATTGCGACCCCGATACCGATCCCGATACCGACGGATATAGTGTTCTCCTCTCTTTATTGATGCAGCCAAATGTCAACCTACTTATGAACTGATTGGTATCTCACTGGCCGCGTGCCGTTGTGTCGAGGGTCTGAAAATTCGATGGACGCGACGGCGAAGAGTTGATAACCTGAGTCCCGTTATTCCTTGTGAGGGTTTGGGTTAGACCAACGGAGTCAGGGTATATGTATACGGATCATATCGTCCGTGACGGGGGCAAGCGAAGTCCTTTATGGACTTTGGCAGGATCCTTACTGGTCAGGGGTGCCTCGGACCTCTGCTGGCGTGCCTTCCAGGCGATCAATCGCCGAATTGCTGCAGGCGAGCTCCCGCATCCCCACTGGGCTCCCGATCGGATACCCAAGAGCCGTCAGCGCACCTCACCTCAGCTGGGGTTTCCGCGAGTTACTGATTCGCTCTGTCCGCGCTGCATCCCGGAAGTGCGCGCCAAGATCGTCAATGGCGAACTCGATCTCTCTCTGCTCACGCAAGACCATCTTGGGGAAATCAAGGCCGAAATCGTTGAAGAAAATGGCCGCATCCTCATGCGCAAGGTGTGCGAGAAACACGGTCCATTTGAAGACGTGCTCTCGACCAACCCCGCTTTTACCCGCCGTATCGAAAGCCTTTTTTTCGGTAGAGACTTCGAAATCGCGGACGATGCCAACATCCATCATCATGGGTCCTCCTCGATCAAGTATGGTCGCGGGACGGTGCTCACGGTTGACCTGACAAACCGCTGCAACATGATGTGTGGCCCCTGTTTCATGGACGCCAACCAGGTCGGCTATGTCCACGAACCTGGCTTCGAGATCGTCAAGGAAATCCTGGATCGCGCAGTCTCATTCAAACCGCGGCGCCAGGTGATCATCCTGTTCTCAGGCGGCGAGCCAACGCTCTCTCCCATATTTCTTGATTCCGTCGCCTATGCTAATAAGCTCGGCTTCTACAGAATCCTCGTCGCCACCAACGGGATCCGATTTGCCCAGAGCGAAGAATTCACGCGCCAGGCTCGCGAGGCCGGACTGCACGGAACCTATCTCCAGTTTGATGGCACGACGAACGAAAAAAACCGGCACCGCGGTGTGGCCAATCTGCTTGACGTCAAATTGCAGGCCATCGAGAACACGGCCAAGGTTGGCATGAAAACCACGCTGGTAACTACGATCGTGAACGGGATCAACAACGATGCGGTCGGACCCATCGTGGAGTTCGCCCTCAAAAACATCGACAAGGTGCAGACGGTCGTATTACAGCCTATTTCTTTCTCGGGCCGGGACGAGGAGGTTGATGATGAGACCCGCCATGCACAGCGCTACCCTCTATCCCAAATGGTCGAGGACCTGAAAAATCAGTTTGGCGGAAACTGGGACCCGATGAGAGACTGGTTCCCGCTGTCGAGCTACAGCACTTTCACCAGCCTGATGGATATACTCCAGGGGCCGGATGCGCCCTGGGGCTGGAGCGCGTGCAATTGTCACCCGGATTGCGGCGTCTTCAGTCTGCTCGTGGTTAACCGCCGTACTCATGAGATGACCCCACTGTCCAGGTTCTTCGACTACGAGCGGTTTATTCGTGACGTGGCGGTTATTACCGACAGCGCGCGCGGCAAGATGTTGACCGGGGCGCAACTGGCGCTGGCGATCCTGCGCAATTACAAGGCGAAAGCGGCGCCGCGCGGCTTTCCACTCTCCCAGGTTCTCAACCTGTTCAAGCCCAACTCCGAAAGATCCGACAGCGACCGGAATGACCGGATGAAGACTCTCTCCGACAAAGACGAGTGGAGGGTGCTTTGCGTCGAAGGCATGTTGTTCCAGGACTTGTGGACCTACGATTTTCGGCGAACCGAAATGTGCGTGATTCCTTACGG
>JBEKYG010000812.1:0-2861 GCA_049511215.1 Acidobacteriota bacterium
CCCACGGAATGGCTTTCGGTTTATGGGATGGAGAAATCAGTAGAGACCATCGTTAACCTGATGCAGATCTGGGTTGAGAAGTGTTCTTTGAACTCCTATCGAGCAAATTTCTAATGGCACGGCTCATCTTGACGATTCAGCGTTTTGTGCAATGGGTTTGAAGCTCTTGCTTCCGCAGGCGATTTATATGAAAAAGATCCAAGGAGGAAGGATGCGGTATCTGAGGAAGATCCTGCTGTGCACCGCAATCGTGGGCGGTCTGGCCCTGACCGGAACGCTCTTCGCCGCGCCCCAGAAGATAGCCAAACAGAAATCCAAATCTGTGACCAAGATAGACCAGATGTTATACAAGCAGAAAGTCGCGCAACTACGCGACAAAATCCGCCGGGAGAGACAAAATCTCAAGACCGACAGTCGGCAGTTCGGCAAAGGGACGGATGCAGCCAAGTTCGACAAGCAGCAGCTGCGTAAAGACAACCAGGAGCTCAAGCGGCTCCAGAAAGACCGTGCGCTTCGCAAGAGCCCGAAGGTGCGGAAGAAAGATTCCTAGAGATCGATTCTACTCAAACCAAGGGCGTTTCCCCATAAGCGCCAAGATAAGCTCGCTACCCACTTGGGCTTTGACCTAGACCTCGCCATGGACTTGGACGATCCTGCTCGACGTGAACTTTCGCAAGCTTGACGTTTACCAGGTCGCAGTAAGCTGAGCGCGTTCTGCGGCCTCCCGATGAGAGTCTGGATGAATTCACCCCGCGTTCCCCTTCTCCCCTGCTCGGTTATGGCTATGCCGCGCCATGTTTTTCGCGGCTGGCGTTATTGCCCGCTGGGCCTGATCGCAGACGCAGTCCCGATCTGCTTAGGGAGGCGTACAGCCGAGCTGGGCGGTGCGCAACATCCCGTGTACACGTTTTGTCCCGTTGGGATACTCTCTTAAGGTGGACCTGAACGACAGGGCGTTAATCCTGCGTGCCCAACAAAGGGATGTCGCTGCTTTCTCTGCTCTCGTGGAGCGATGGTGGGTTTATCTCGTCCGTTTCGCGCGCTCGGTTGTCGGAGAAGCGGATGCCGAAGACGTCGTCCAGGATGGGCTGCTGACAGTATGGGACAAACTGCCTGCATTACGGGTGCCGGAAGCATTTCCGGCCTGGACCGTTCGAATCATCTCACGCGCCTGCTTTCGCCGGGCTCGCCTTCAGAGAAAAATGGTGCCCCTTAGTGAGGCAGTTTGGGCTTCGGACTCGCGCAGCGCGAGACGGATCGAGGCAATCGACGTGGAGAGAGTGCTCTCCGCCTTGCCACCGCGCCAGCGGGCTGTGATGCACTTGACAGTGATTGAAGAAATGACGGACTCGCAGATCGTCATCGATGAAGCCGGAAAGATCACTGACGCCAAGGTACTGGACTCCCCCGGCTCGGAGTTCAGCCAGGCGGCTCTGGATGCCCTCAAACAGTGGAAGTTCCAGCCGGCAAGAGGAGCGGATGGCAAGCCGTTAGCAGTTCGCACCGCCATCTCCTTCGACTTTAAATGGCGCCGATTCTGATTGACGCGCAGCACTCATTTCCATTTCTGAGGAACCTGCCATGGATAGCTGGTTTCAGAACATTCGTTATGCATTCCGCGTGATCCGGCGCAGTCCTGGCGTGACTGCGGTGGTGGTAGTGGCGCTCGCGCTCGGAATCGGGGGAAATATTGCCATCTTTAGCCTGGTGAATGCGGTCCTGCTGCGTCCGCTGCCCTACAAAGACTCGGACCGGCTGGTTCAGATCTGGGGTCAGATGCTGAGCCGGAACATTCCCTATCACTTTGTACCCTATCCTGATTTTGTCGAGTGGAAGGAACAGAGCCGGTCCTTCGAATCGATGTCGGCTTATCGGCCGTCTGCGCTGAATCTGACCCATCACGGGGAGCCCCGCAGGCTGAACTGCCTCCAGGTGAATGCCAGCTTTTTCCCCATGGTGGGGGTGCCGATGTTTCGCGGGCGAGGTTTTCTGCCGGAGGAAGACAAGCCCGGCGCCGCACATGTGGCCGTGATGCACCACCCTCTTTGGATTCGACCTGGGCAAAGAAGATCCGGTGCTGGCAGCCGGCGAGTTTGCGTTCCCTCTCAGTAAAGTAGGGCGTCAGGTAGGCAAGCTATTTCTGCCCGCGGGCGATCAGGTCGTATGGCAGTAGACAGTCTGATAGCTGCTGCAGGGTCCCTGAACGCCTATGCACGGGCGATTCTGGCTTCTGGCTCCTGACTTCTGGCTTCCTTATCCCGCTGCTTTTTAGCGGGATATCAAGGGCGCAGCCCTTGCCTAGTTTTTATCGGGATATCATGGTAATTGCAGATACGATACCTTCTGTCGGCTTTTTTATTTGATTGCGAATCGCGGTCGGGGAAAATAGAATTACGCGCCCCCTCCTGACTGGCAAGGCGAGAGGAGAATTGAAGTGGTGCCATTAGCTTCCGGTTCAGAAAACCTCGTAGTGCTTTCCGGAATTCAGCCTTCCGGCAATCTTCATCTCGGAAACTACTTCGGGGCGGTGCAGCAGTATCTCGAGTTCATCGCCAGAGGGTACAGGTGCTATTACTTTCTGGCTAACTACCACGCGCTTACTTCTTTGCGCGATCGCGACCGGCTTCTCTCGCTGACTCGGAGCACGGCGATCGACTACTTGGCGCTCGGGCTCGATCCGGGGCGTTGTGCCATATACCGGCAAAGCGATCTCTCCGAGGTCTGCGAGCTCCAGTGGATTCTAACGACCGTAACCCCGATGGGCTTGCTGGAGCGGGCTCATGCTTACAAGGATAAGGTTGCGCAGGGAATTCCGGCCGATCACGGGCTCTTCGCTTATCCTGTGCTGCAGGCAGCCGACA
>JBEKYG010000813.1:0-2859 GCA_049511215.1 Acidobacteriota bacterium
AGGGCACAAACACGAAGGGCCTGAGCGAGGTGCCAATGGACCAGGCGCTCCAGCTGAACTGGATTTTGCTCTAAGGCCATAGCCGGCAATCCTGACGCCCCAGCTCTTAGGGTCCGACTGCGGGTACTTGGATCCGGCGTCACTCTCTCGGGCCGAACAGAATCATATCCCCCCGACAACCGCCCTTTCAACTCCTATGTAGCTCAACTGTCGAGGACTCGAAGGTCGTGTATATTCTTGAAACCGGTAATATCAGACGACGCGGGAAAACGGAATAATCACGGCGTTCTGGCGATGATCGGCTGGGTGCGAACTTCGGAGTTTTGCAGCTTGATTTAGCCGTTGCTTCGGTTAATCTTTGCTTGGACAAGCGGTATGGGTTCAGTATAGTGAAACTGTATTTGATTTGCAGTGAATGTAAGGTTGGCAGTTCACTATCGATGAGGGACGTTCATGGCAATTCTGTTGCGCGAATCGGATGTCAACAAGCTCGCCACGATGCAGATGGCACTCGATGCCGTGGAGGAGGCGTTCCGGCTGCAAGGCAACAAAGATGTAGACAATGCGCCCCGTCGGCGCTGCCGGTTGGCGCACGGTCTCTTGCACGTCATGAGCGCGTCGCTGCCCACATTGGGTTTGGCCGGACTCAAAAGCTATACCTCAATCGAGGGTAGAACCACATTCCATGTTCTCCTTTACAGCAGCGAAGACGGCCAGCTCCTGGCGGTAATCGAATCCAACCTGCTGGGCCAGCTGCGCACCGGGGCAGCTTCTGGGATCGCGGCCAAGTATATGGCTCGTGCTGACGCGTCCAGAGTTGGAATCTTCGGCACTGGATTTCAGGCCCGATCCCAGCTCGCGGCGGTCAGTGCCGTTCGCGCCATCAATACGATCCTGGCTTATGGGCGCAACCAGGCGCGTTGCGAGAAGTTTTGCCGAGAAATGACAGAGACGTTGGGGATTCGCGTTACGCCCGCCTCCAGCCCTGAGGAGGCAGCAAAGGAAGTGGACATCGTCATTACGGCCACCACCTCGAAAGAGCCCGTCTTTAACGGAGAATGGTTGGCTGCCGGGACCCACATCAATGCTGTTGGTTCTAACCACCCGAGCAGACGCGAAATCGATACCGAAACAGTGCGCCGAAGCGCCTGCGTCGTCGTAGATTCGATCGAGCAGTCCATGCTGGAGGCGGGGGACCTCCTTAGCGCGGCAGAAGCGGGCGCGTTCTATTGGGAGGATGCCCGGGAACTTGGGCTAGTGGTGATCGGGGACTTTCCTGGGCGGGAGGACGATCGGGAAATCACCCTCTTTAAATCCAACGGCGTTGCCTTCGAGGATATTGCATTTGCGGGCAGGATCTATCGGGCGGCCGTAAAAGCAGGCCTCGGAGAGCGGCTTCCTCTGTGATTGTCGGCCCTTCGTGGTAACGCCGACCTCGGCGAATGAATCGATGATCGTCATGATCGGAGCCTCACCCGCATGATGAATGTCACGCTCGCCGAGAACCCGGCGGCGAGGGTCGTCGCCAGTACTCAGCCAAAACCTCGTGTTTTTTCGACACTATTTTTCTGGTGCGAACCGAAAGCTCATTTAGGGGCATGGCCTTAGCTGACGGCTGATGGCTGATGTCCCGGCGCGGCCGGCGGGAGCACAATCTAAGATTTCCATTCGGTTGTGGCTGCCGGTCACGCCCTAGTTTTATGGTCTTCTCACTAGGCGCGTCCTGAAAAATCCCCGGCTGCCCGCCAGGGGTTTGCAGGCAGGCTGTGTTGTTACCCAGGAATTTGTCGCACGCCCTTCCGATTTTATTTCCTTTACTGGCCCCGAATAGTGTCATAGAATAAGTGGCTTTTTTATTGGATCAGGGTATTGGTTAATCGAGGTTGTATTGGTATGAAGAAAACCGAGCTGAGAAAGTTCAGGTCCATTCTGGAAGGCAAGCGCGACGCCATAACCAGTTCCACGGGAAAGAAGACCCACTGGGAAAACATGGAGAATACGCGCCACGGCGACTTTGTGGACCAGGCAAGCGATGATAACGAGGTGCACGTGAACATCCGTTTGCTCCAAACGGATGCCAAGCTATTACGTGCCATTGAAGCGGCGCTCGCCCGCATCGAGGGTGGTAACTACGGTATGTGCACCATGTGCGGCGAGGACATCAGTGTGGAACGCCTCAAGGCCGTACCCTGGACGTCTGTTTGTATCGCATGCAAGGGAAAAAAGACCGCCTGATAACCTCCTGATAAACCACAAGGAAGGCGTTCGCGATGGCGGCGCCCCCTCACCCTATTCTCGGATCCTCTGACTACCTTTGTTGCCACTCAGGGCTCGTGCAGGAATGACTTGGCATTTTGCTGCTGGCCCCCAGGCCCACCGCAAGGCGCGATCGATGTTATTTCGGGGACAGGCGCCATGACCTCGAAATCTCACGGAAAACAGGTTCCTCGAATCGCAAATAACTTCGAGGTCGTGGCGCCTGTCCCCGAAATCTGGTGAGAAATGCGGGCTAGCTGCTCGGGGTTTTCCGCTGCCTCCCCAAGGAATATGCATTATACTTTTTGGACGTCGGGTTTGGGCGGTGATGAAGCGAATCCGATGCGATGCCGGGCGAACCGATGGTTTTCAGCCTGATGTCGAATTCTGACTCTTGTTGGGTCTGGGGCCGGAGGTCTGAATATGACGAGGATCTATACCAAAACGGGCGATGACGGCACCACGGGCTTGATTGGGGGGAAGCGTATGCCCAAGAACGCTTCTCGCATTGAAGCCTACGGCGCTATCGACGAACTCAACGCTGTTCTCGGAGTAGTGGGCGCGTTACCGCTGCCGGAACGCGTTCGCGGGATTCTGCACCGC
>JBEKYG010000814.1:0-2859 GCA_049511215.1 Acidobacteriota bacterium
AAAAGGTGGTTTCGCATATTGTGCGGCTTTTCAAATCTCTGACAATTGACTTTCGCCTCCTAAACAAGTTGTGTAAGCGTCGGAGTCAGGCGCTCAATTTCGCTTTCGAGCGTCTCGCAGGCACTGGACGCATGCCGCAAGTCCCCGGCGCTTCCCATTTTCTCCAGCGTGAAAGCGGCTTCGACAGCGGCCGCGCCGCCAAAATTGCCGACAGACCCCTTGATCGTGTGAGCGGTGCGTTCGACCGCACCGGCATCCCCCCGTTGAACAGCCTCGCGCAACTGCAAGAGGAGTTTCGGGTAGCTCAAGCGGAAGAGCTCGTAGGCCTGATGCAGGAGCTCGACATCGCCGTCAAAGCGCTCCACAAGATCCTGGGCGTCGATTAGTTGTGGTGCAATCTCAGCATCGGTGCGGTCCGGCGTGAGCCGCACATCTTCAGGCATGAGTCGGGCAATGGCAGAGATAAAATCGTTCACGCAGATCGGCTTCGAAACGTAGGCGTCCATTCCGGCGGCAAGGCACAAGTTGCGATCTCCATCCAGGGTATGCGCGGTCAGGGCCAGAATCGGCGTGTGCGTACCGGTGTCCCTTTCGATCTCGCGGATTGCGGCGGTAGCCTCAATCCCGTTCATCTCGGGCATCTGCACATCCATCACGATTAAATCAAACTTCTGGCCGGCAAATGCAGCCAATGCTCCCTTTCCGCTTCCGACCGCCGTAACGAGATTTCCTCGTTTCCGCAACAGGCTGGTTACCAGCAGCTGATTGGTGAGATTGTCCTCAGCCAGCAGGATCCGCAGTGGTCTTGAGTTTGTGGAGTGATGCCCGGGCAGTGCTGGGAGCGAATCGCCCGCTTCACATGTCCGCCCGGCCGACATCTCTGCCGCGGACTTTCTGGCCGAAGACAGGGTGCTCTCGATTGCGTCGTGCAGGTCTTCTTGCTTGACCGGCTTCATGAGGTAGCTGCGGATTCCCACATTCCGGCAGCGTGACGAGCATTGTGTGACGTCGGCGGAGGTGAGCAGAATGATCGGAATATCGGCAGTGCCCTCGGTGGAACGGATCCTCCGCGCTGTGGCAAAGCCGTCCATTCCCGGCATCATGGCATCCATGAGCACCAGCGCAAAAGGCTCGCCGTTTCCGGCCGCTTGCTGGAGGGCGCGGAGCGCCGATGGGCCATCCTCGGTGATGTGCGGCTTCATGCGCCAGTTGATCGCCATTCCCTGGAGGATCCGCCGGTTGGTATAGTTGTCATCGACAATGAGCAGGCGCACATCGCACAATGCTACTGAGGCCGTTTGATGGGGCAGCGTGCAGGGTGCTGATTCGGGCAGCAAAAACGGCAGAACCACGTGAAATGCACTTCCTTTTCCCGTCTTGCTCTCGAGCCAGATCCGGCCTCCCATGATCTCAACCAGCTGAGAAGAGATCGCCAGCCCCAGGCCGGTGCCGCCATACCTGCGTGTCATCGAACTATCGGCTTGGGAGAAGGCCTCGAAGATAACCTGTTGCTTGCTTTCGGCGATGCCGATGCCAGTGTCGGTGACCGTGAAGTGCAGCAGCGCCTTCTCGGGCGACTCCAGCTCGCTCTGGACATGCACGATGACGTCACCCTGCTCGGTGAATTTAATGGCGTTGTCCGCCAGGTTGAGGATGATCTGGCGCAGCCGGACCGGATCACCGATCAGGGCATCAGGCACATCGGGCAAGACATTGGCGGTCAGTTCAAGGCCCTTCCGCTGCGCGCGCATGCCCAGTGTATTGAAAATGCTGCCGAGAGTCGCCCGCAGGCCAAACTCCGTCGGCTCGAGCTGCAGCTTGCCGGCTTCGATTTTCGAGAAGTCGAGAATGTCGTTGATCAGGGCCAGCAGAGAGTGGGCAGAGCTCCTGATAATGTCGAGGTATTCGCGCTGCTCTTCGGTAAGGTCGGTGCCGAGCGCGAGCTCAGTCATGCCGATGACGCCATTCATCGGCGTACGGATTTCATGGCTCATGTTGGCCAGGAAACGGCTCTTGGCACGGCACGCCTCTTCCGCTGCATCCTTGGCCCTGCGCAGTTCCTCTGCAGTCCGCTTGCGTTCGGTAATGTCCTCGACGAACCCTTCGTAGTAGAGAATCGCGCCCTGCTCGTCCCGCACCAGCCGGGCCTTTTCGGAAGTCCAGAAGATGCTTCCGTCTTTTCGATACACCTGGGCCTCAAACGCCGATACGGATCCTTGTTCCTTCATCTGGCGGACAAACTCCGCCCGTCGATTGGGATCAACGTAGACCTGGCGAGCTGCGACGGCCGCTTTAAATTCCTCGGGAGTGTCGTAGCCATAAATGCGTGCCATGGCCGGGTTGCAGTCCAGCAGTACCTCTTCGGGCGTGCTCTGGAAGATTCCCTCCACCGCATTCTCGAAGATGTCGCGGTATTTCGACTCGGCTGCCCGCAGGGCTTTTTCGATCCGCTTGCGCTCGGTGATGTTTCGGGCTAAAACCCAGATATATCCTTGCCCGTTGAATTCCAGGTAGTTGCTGGTGATTTCCACCGGAAAGTCCTGCCCATCGCGGGTGCGGTGGATCGATTCAAACGTGTGGGAACCTATCTTCTTGACAAGCTCCCAGTGCTCGGCCCAGCCTTGTGCCGGGTGGAGCGGGTCGATGTCATGAATTGTCAGCTTCGGCAGCTCTTCCGCGGCATAACCCAGCCACTGGCAGGCCGTTTTGTTCAAATATATGAGGCGCCCATCCTGGCCGATCCAGAAGGCAGAGTCCGAGGTGTGGTCGACCGCAAACTTTGCGAGATTCAGCGATTGCATGATATCCCGTGCAGGCTCGTGCTCAGACGGATGCGCCTTCTGAAGATTCTTCATCTCA
>JBEKYG010000815.1:0-2858 GCA_049511215.1 Acidobacteriota bacterium
GGAGTTGGAGAAGGTTTCGGAGAAGTTGCCGCTGATGATCGGCTGTTTGAACTGGGCTCCGCGACCTCCCGGTCCGCCCATGCGGAAACCGCCGCCGCCACCGCCTCTGCCGCCACCACCTGCACCGCCGCCACGGCCACCACCACCTCCGCCGCCGCCAACATCACCGCCACGGCCGCCGCCAGGGCCACCCTGCCCCTGGGCTCCCATCGCCGCGTCCAGGTTCAATTGAAAGCCCATTTGTCTCGCCCCGTCCATCAACTGCCTTTGGAAGCCTGGATCACCAATATTTCCTGCATCGAGACTCATGGAGTTGCTGGTGATGACCAGGACATCCGAGTTGTCCGGGCGCGTAGGGACGGTGTTCTGCGCGACCCCCTCCGCACCATTCTGGCCGGAATTCTGCTGAAACTGCTGCATTCCCGGCAATTCCGTGGTATCGATCGTCTGAAAGCTCGAGGCATCCGCTGCGGTCTGCCCTGTAGGGGTTTGTCCTGTAGCGGTCCGCGCGACATTCGTGCGCGCAGGGGCGGGTTTAGGGGGTCGAGGAGGCGCCGGTGTAGCTTGCAGCTGGATTGTCAGATTCCGATTTGCCTCAACCGCGGCATCCGCCGCGTCCTTGGTCAATTTCTGAAATCCCGGCATCTCTACGACGAGTTGGTAGACTCCTACGGCCAAATTGTTAAACGCGAAGAATCCATCGACATCCGTCAGGGTTTCCTTGGTCTGATCGCCCATAAGAAGACGGACGGTCGCAGCCGGGATGGGCACGCTCTTGGCGTCGGTCACCTTGCCGGTGATGGACACGGGTTCCTGAGCTCGTGCCATGCCTCCCAGGAAAAGGCAGCTCAACAAGAGGCTACGCCAAATTACGGATATATTCATATTGGTTCTCTCATTCCCTGTTTTGCCCGAGCGGGTATGCCCCTGCGAGCCAAGTCAAAGCCAAAACGATACTGTACATCAACAACTAATTGGGCCCAACTTACCCATGGCCACCAAAGGGGATGGCAACATGATATACGCAGCTAGGGAGAATTCGTTACAATGTGCCTCACATGGATTGTAGGTGTGGGTATTGCGATCGGATTCGCTGTCGGCAGCCGAGCCAAGAGACTCGGTGACCATGGCCGCCCCACGGCAATTTCAGCTTCTCTTGGCGTTCCCCGTGCTTTATTGTCCAGTTGACGCGGCACTCCCGCGCAGCTAAGGTTGGTGCATCATTTGTGAAAGGGAATGGAATGGAGATACGGATCGCACACAGTCCCGATTCCGACGATGCTTTCATGTTTTACGCGCTGGCGGCTGGCAAGCTCCCCACGGGAGAGTTCCGCTTTACTCACCAGCTCGAGGACATTGAGACGTTAAACCGCAAGGCGCTGCAGGGCGAATATGAAGTCACGGCTCTGTCAATCCACGCGTACGCTTATGTAGCTGATCTCTACGCCCTGCTCCCTTCCGGCGCAAGCATGGGAGACCGGTATGGGCCCATGGTGGTGTCACACGAAGCCTGGAAACCCCAGGACGTACGCGGCCGAGAGATCGCGGTGCCGGGAACCATGACCACAGCCTTCCTTGCTCTCAAGCTCTTTCAGCCTGAATTCCATCCGGTAGTCATGCCGTTTGATCAGATTATGGGCGCCGTGGAGCGCCGAGAGATCGATGCCGGACTCTTAATTCACGAGGGCCAGCTCACTTATATGCACGCCGGGTTGCACAAGGTTCTCGATCTGGGAGAGTGGTGGCACGACCGAACAGGATTGCCGCTTCCCCTTGGGGGAAACGGGATCCGCAGGGATCTGGGACCGGAACGCATCCGCGAAATCTCGCGTTTGATCAGGGAAAGTATCCAGTACGCCCTCGACCACCGCCAGGAGGCCCTCGAACACGCACTGGGGTACGCACGCGGCCTGAATGCGCAGGATGCAGACCAGTTCGTGTCCATGTACGTCAACAGCCGGACGCTGGATTACGGCGAGGATGGACGTCAGGCGGTTCGTCTGCTTCTGGAAGAGGCGTACAGAAACGGCCTTATTCCGAAGTCCATCAAGGTCGATTTCGCCGATTGATCCCGCAGCTTCTCGTCACCCAAATTCGAGATTCGAGATTCGAAATTCGAGATTTATGAATTTCGAATCTCGAATCTCGAATCGCAGTGAAAGTGGAAAGTCATTTGACTTGCAGTTGCCGAGGCGTTATATAAGTGCACCATCGTCTTTAGTATTGGAGGTAGGAGCGGTGCCGATATACGAATACAAATGTTCCCAATGTGGCGAGATTTTCGAGGCCTTCCAGAAAATCACCGATATGCCACTGACTGAATGCAAGTTCTGCCACAGCAAGGTCGAAAAGCTGATTAGTCACAGCAGCTTTCAGCTGAAGGGCTCCGGTTGGTATCTTACCGATTACGCCAAAAAATCCCTGCCTGCGCACACAGAGGTCAAGGATAGTACCAAGACAAGTGAGAAGCCGAGCACGAGCAGTGACAAGGGTAGTTCCACATCGTCCCAGAACGGAAAGGACCCCGCCTAGAGGATGCGCCAGCGCAAGCCTGCCGAAAAGGCCGTGCAATTTTCATTTGGTCAGCGGACCTTGGCGATTCAAGCCATGGATGAGGCAGAGGAGCGCACGCTTCGCTATTACTGCATCCCGCCCTACAGATGGCAGCAGCTGAAGTATGATCTGGTCACGCGCCAGGACAGCGAATGGGAACCTCTGCCGAATGCGGCACTGGCACGGGTCCAGCGCCTGCATCAATTCCACCCGTCACGAAAAGCCACCTACGATTTCTACAGGATCCAGCTTAACGATCCCGGAATTTTGACTGCGGCGCGCCGAGAAAACCTGGAGCCGAATCT
>JBEKYG010000816.1:0-2856 GCA_049511215.1 Acidobacteriota bacterium
TAGGATACGAATCGAAACTTCCCTGCTGAAGGTAATAGCCGACCCGGGCCATGTGATAGGTCATGCTGTCAAAATTGTTCGGTGGGACAGAGAAAACCAGGAAGAGGTTAATGATCCCGCAGAGGCATACTACGAGCACTAGAGTCAAGAGCAGCCGATCAGAGAGGGTTAGGATCCCCTTGAGGAAAGGCATCAGGATCTGTTTCGTTTCCGACAGGCTGGGCTTAAATCCAAGAACGAACAATACCAGGACGGCCGATATATGAAACAGAATCAATCCAGGCAATCCAATAAAATGGAGCAGTGAGAGAAGCTCCATCGCCAATATGATCTGTGCGCTTCCCAGGATTGCTACTCCGAGCAGCCACAAAATGGGACCTTTGACCGTTAGGCCTCTAGCCAGGCTGAGAGAAACGAAGAGGATGGAAGCCGAGCAAACTCCGTACGCCAGCAGATGGAGCAGTTCCTGATAGGCTCCCATACTCTAGTTCCTCTGGAATGCTTTTCTTGGACTGATTACGATTTGCGGCACAATATCTGGTATTGAGCGCCCAATGGCAGCGGTGAGAGGCGGCGCTCGAGGCGGCGTAAAAAGCTCAAAATCCGTGGAAATATAAAGAGGAAATCTGTCCTTATAATCTCAAATCCACAAGATTTCAATAGCTTCCGCGCTTGGGGGGCGGAGATCATTATGGCATCACGATCAAAAGGAATGCGGCTCATTACTAAGCGGGCGCCAGGGTTCCAGGGGTTGTTTTCCCAGAAGGAAAATGCGCCGCCACGCCGCAGCGAGCGATGAGCAAAAGCGACTGCATCCCCACGCTGTTGGATAGGAATATGATGAAAAACGCCGTTGCAGAATACCAGGTCCTCTCGCTCAGCCGGCTGATATTCGTGGTAATGCAGGAAGCGCGCGCGCAAAGTCCCATGAGTTTTATTTGCGATCGCCAGAGATTCAGTTGACAGGTCCACTCCAGTCACCGAATCATTGCCTAACAGTTCGAAGAAATACGGAGTGGCCGCGCCGGTACCACAGCCAAAATCCAAAACATGTCGAAATGCACCGTCCATGCTGCGCAGACAATGGCTGAGCCATGCGATGCGGCCATGAATGAAGTAGCTCTTATCTTCCCCCGACACCGCGAGGCCTTGTGCGAGCGCACTATCGTATGCAGAAGCATACGCATCAAACGTCGTCTTCGTATTGGGTGCCGCCGGCTTCATTTTTTGCGCATGCCCAGGATGCTGACAAAGAAGCTGGATAATAGCGTTTGGAATCCCAGCGCAGTCAGCGTCGCGCCGGGGATCACCCACCGCATGGTGTGGCTGTAATCGAGATGGCCATAATTCACCAGCCGCCACTGGTTGACCGCTCCGAGCAGCAAGGCCAATCCGGTTATCAGGGCAACCACGCTCAGAATCAATCCCCTCTCCAGATTCACCAACTCGAAGAAGCGGTCGATTCTTCGGTCGGCCGGCAGCAACCCTTCGTTGATCGCAAAGGTCTTGGTGAACAGTGCAAAAAGTATGGACTGATAGCCGCACAAAATGGCCAGGCTGGCAAACAAGAGCGTATGGGCGTCCGGTGTAATCCCGTTGAAGGTCATTCCGGGCAACACAACACCGTAGCCGAGGAGCCCCAGTAATACCATCGTGACACCCGGGACCAGAAACAACCAGCGCGGGCTGTAGATCAGGAAGAAACGCACGGTACGCCAACCGTCACGGAAGGTTTTCAGGTGAGGCGGATGCGATTTGCGGCCATCGGGGTGCAGCGTTATGGGGACTTCCGCGATCCGGGCCTGATACAGGCTGGCCTTGATGATCATTTCGGTTGCGAATTCCATCCCGACACAGCGCAGGTTCAAACGCTCATACAGGTCTTTGGTGAAGCCGCGCATGCCGCAATAGATGTCATGAATCGGGGCGCCAAACCAACGGCGAGCGATCCACGTGAATAGCGGATTTCCCCACCAGCGGTGCAAGAAAGGCATTGCCCCCGGCATGACGCGGCCGCCGCCCCAGGGAAGGCGGCACCCTTGCACCAACTCGGAGCCCTCCCTGAGTTTGGCAACGAATTTGGGAGCCTCGGTAAAGTCATAGCTATCGTCGGCATCCCCCATAATAATGTATTCACCCCTGGCCGCCGCAATGCCGCCCATGAGGGCGTTCCCGTAGCCTCGTTCATGCACCGCTACCACGCGTGCCCCGGCATTCTCGGAAATGGTCTGTGAACCGTCCGTACTGCCGTTGTCCGCCACGATGATTTCACCGCTCATACCATGCTCTTGCAGGGCGTGCCGTGCTTTTTCAATGCAGGTCTGGAGAGTGTCCGCCTCATTCAGGCAAGGCATGACGATTGAAACTTCAGGAAGTTGCTCATTTCTCACTGTTTTTCCTCCCCGTTGACACTTACCGGTTCGTAGTCCATCCATACTGCGAGGGCTCGGGTTTCGTTTGTTTTGTGCTGGAAGTCTTTGAGCAGCCAAGTCCTGGATGCAATTATGCGAATTGTTCCTTGGCGTGCCGACAGTAGTTTGTCTATGCTGACAGCTTCTTCGCGATGCGCATAAGTGATCTCGACTTTTAGTACTTTTGCAATGCAGGTTTGGAGAGTGTGGGCCTCATTCAGGCAGGGCATGACGAGGGAACTTCAGGAGTTTGCTCGTTTGTCATTTGCTTCATTATATTTACGACAAAAAAAGGACTGAGTCCTCCAGACGATTCGATGAAGTTCAGACCTCCCGACATACTGCCGAAATTCCAAGGAATTTGCACCTTTTTTCGGACATGGGTGCGCACCGAAATATGTCCGCTTTTTTCTCCGGGTCAGGGTCGGAATCGGCATCGGAATCG
>JBEKYG010000817.1:0-2856 GCA_049511215.1 Acidobacteriota bacterium
GGAGAGCCAGCGGCCGCCGCCAAATTGCAGGAGATCGCCCAGCTTCCCATCCAGGTCGTTGACGTGGATATGGAACTCGCCCGGCTGGCCGCCAGCCTCAAGGCCCAGCACAATCTGCCCTATGCCGATTGCTTCGCCGCCGCCCTCGCCCAGAATCGGAAGGCTACGCTGGTTACGAGTGATAAGGATTTTCAGCGCGTGGGGCCGACCCTCAAAATCCTTTGCGTCTGAGAGATGTAGCGCAGACTTGGTTTCTAAGTCTGCGGCTTTTCTGTCTGGAACGAGTTCGAACCGCAGAGTTGAAGAACAACTCTGCGCTACCCGCTACCTGCTTGCTTTGGAGAAGGTAAGGACAACCTCAGTGCGCATTCGTGAAGCGAGGGGTGTCGCAGATGGTTGGGAACACGGTGGAGGCAAATAGCGTTTTGACTTGGGTATTTGCCTCCGGTGCCGATGTGTGAGTGTTAGACCATTTATCCGGCCTAACTCGACGATGAGACGTGAGTTCTTTAGAAAAGTCCCGCGAAGTGTCGAATTGCCGACCACAACCACGACTTTGCCATGCGGTCGCAGTACGCGCCTAATTTCTGCCATCACAGAGTTCATGTCTACGATGTATTTGTTCACCATGCGGTCAATCCGCGGGTGCAGACCCGGAACTCGGCCGATAGCTCGCTTTGCGGATAGAAGCTCTTCCGGGATTTCACTCTGCCCAATTTCCGTACCGACGCTATTGCTCCTCAATTCTCGAAGCTGCTGAATGGTATATCCCATCCAAACGAGGGACATTTTATGGCCTCTGAGATAGTCAATCGCATTCAGGTAGGGAGGCGACGTAATTACAAGGTCAATCGATCCTGCCGCCGTCGGAAGGTTCCTTGCGTCGGCCCTGCCCAAATAAACCGTACCGCCCGATGTAGGTAAAGCAAGCAGTGACCTGATAATGCATCCACCTGCCTTGGAAAACTGGATGAATGGATCTACTGGCGCACGTTCATAAGAGCGGTGCGGCCGACTATGTGACACGTCCCGCGCAAGTGACACGCCATTGTCCTTGACTATGATGATCCGGGAGAATGCGCACCAGAGTTGAGTGCGAAGAACCTGGTGTTTATTTCCGTGGATTGCTGCTGCCAAGGCAGCTAACTTTTTCCTTGTCTGCAAGTCAAACCAGTATCGGAGGAACCGCTTAGTCTCCGAATCAGCAGTAGGAGGATAAGGTTCGAACCTCGTCCAGCCAGTTTTCGCGGCTGCAAGTGTACTCGTGAGGGCTGAACGCAGCTTCGATTCATTCACCTTGGAGCACCACGTTTTCGCAATCAGCAAAGCCAACGGATCTTGGTCGTAGCCGATGGCGACGTGACCAAGGAGCCTGGCAAGAACGATTGACGTGCCGGACCCGGCCATCGGATCAAGGACCTTTAGCTTTCGGGTCGACTGCATGCCAGATAATGCTATTTCCGGTGCCATCCTCGCAGGAAAGGGGTGGACGGGACGCAGCCGTGCAAAGCGAATTGCGTCTCTAGTGCTCTTCATCGCCCGATTCCTGCGAACCGATGTCCTCTCTTAACTTGCTAAGTCTAAGTGGCTGGCCTGCAAGACCGGTCAAAGATGCGATTCGCCTCGCCAAGTCTTCGTAGGAAGTCAGAACATGAAGCGTGTCCCCATCCAAAATCAGTCCTCCCCGGCTTGCCGCCGCTAAACTGCTGACGCCTTTTCTGACATCATCCCTCTTTATCCGGACAAACCTCGAATCAGAAGCCAGCACCGACGCGATCTGATCGATATTTCTTGGCGCATCAGGCAGCTTCCCCGCCAAGAACTGAAGAGATTGAACAATTGCACTGCCGAGCAGCTCGTTGTCCCACGCTGGGGCAGTAAACAGGTGTTCGACATCACTGCTTACATCTGCAGGAGCGAAACTGTTCAGGACGATATCAAGGACCTGCTTCGCTGTTATATGCCGAGCTTTCGCGGATTCAACGACCCTCGCGAGCTGGTCGATGGTCCAGCAGGAAATGCGTAGCTCCCTGGCTCGGCTTGCTGCGGCGTTGTGCTCCTTACCTTGACCTGGATATGCGGGGGCGAGCAGTAAACACCCTTGTGCCTTCTTGTTCGTTAAATGCTCACGTAATCCCGCGAAGTCGATTGCCGACAAGGAAGGTACATTCTTTGAGGACTTTGCCTCTAGCGTTATGACGGTTGCTTTCTCAGGATACTCGACAAATCGCGCGACTCCATCAGGCTCGCTGTCGCCTGATATATGCTTCGCCACGAATCCGAGTGCTCTCGCGGCTGCAATGAGAACGATTTCCAAATCGTATTCGTCGCTGGCAGCATCGCGCAGTGCCTTCGCTATGGCAGTTAACGAATACGGGTGGTCCAGTGCCAGCGCGCGCAGGAGTTCGTCTCGCCGCTCGAGGACCTCACCGATAATTTGAGGGGCCACACTGAATAGCCTTAGCTCAACTTCGAGTAGCACTTCGGAAGTGGCCATGTCCTCAAGGAGCAATTTCGCGCGTGGATCATCACTGTGCGCGTTTACGAATGGATGATCCGCGTTCAGGAGAAACTTCGCACTTTCCGGATCGAACCTGACCAGACGGGCGGTGCTGCCGAATCCTGCGTATTCGTATTTAAACCGTGTTCGCGCACCGGTATACAGACGACTCGCGAGTGCCTGCAGCTCTGTTATTGAGGACGTATCCAGGTAAAACCACGAATTGTCTGGTTCGGCTCCCGGCTGCAATGGAATTTGCGTCAGCGCACCCGCAATTGGGTGCTCAATCAGACTTGGACTCACGAAGCTACGGGTCTGTTCTTTCTTTCGCTCCTCAGCAGAGCTTTGCTCTTCCT
>JBEKYG010000818.1:0-2848 GCA_049511215.1 Acidobacteriota bacterium
CGGCGGCGGGCGGGCATCTGCGGCGTTGCCGCTCCTCGACGATGCACACCGGCATCGCCTGCGTCGCGGCGCCTTGCATCTGCCCGCCCGGCGCTCGCGCCAAAGTGCGCCACTTATTTCGTGACAGACCCTTAGCTTCCCGAGTGGCGAGAGGGTTTTTGAGAATCCGAATATCGGAATCAAAAAAACCAACGCCATATTTATCATGCGGAGCCCGTGTTCCGCAACAAATCCATGAGGAATAATTTCATGAGATAAGCCTCCGGCTTCACCGGAAGTCCCGCCTCCCGATTCGTACTACTTTCTGCTCCCAAAATAGCAGCAAGACCCGACAAACTTCGGGGCCGGTATCGGAATCGCTATCGCAATCGCAGTCGCAATCGGTCTTGCGGGCATGCTACACCGCAAAAGCCGATAGCGACTGCGATTGCGACCCCGATACCGATACCGATGATCGGCGCCCATAGGGAGCTTAACCTTTTCATGCGTTATAGGGTGCGCACCGACCCATGAGAGGCTGCTCCGTGTGATTCGTGGCGATGTTTTTCCACCATCTGAATCACAGCTGCTTCGATGGGCCAGTTGTGTTTCCATCCCATTCTCGGCTACAATGGCGCCAATCTGAATTCGCAGCTCGGGAGCGGTTCCAGATCGCAATTTTGGAGGCTGTGTTTCCTTCCCCGGAGCCGGGAGGCTTCTTTTACCCCTTCCCGGCCTGTGAGGACGGGAAAACCAGTCAGCGCTTGAGATCGTCGGCCGCCCCGAGAGGATTGCTCAAGGTATCTATGGACGAGCGCATCAGCAAGCTGGAATCTGAGGTGCAGAGACTCGGGCGGAGTCTTGACGAACTGGAAAACCGCCTCGCCTCGCTGGAAAAGCAAATCGTCCCGGATGGCCTGGAACAGGCCGCGGCCACTGGCAGTTCCGTCCCCTCGCAGCCTCTCCTGACCCCGTGGCAATCCGGAGGGGTAAGCGCCAGCGGCGCTCTCTCCCTGGTCGGAAGATTGTTTCTTGTGATGGCCGGCGCCTACCTCTTAAGAGCGCTGACGGAAGTTGCCGCGCTTTCCCCTTCACTGGGGGTCTCGCTGGGCCTGGCTTATGCGCTGCTATGGCTGGGCGCCGCCGATCGTGCTGCCGGCAGAGGTCTCATATGGAGCAGCGCGGCTCACGGAATTGCCGCGGCGCTGACGGCCTTCCCGCTCCTCTGGGAGGCTGTGACGCGCTTTCACATATTGAGACCGCCTTGGGGCACCTTCCTGTTGGCGGTCCTCACTGTCGCCTGGCTCGCCATCTCTTACCGGCGCCGTTTCCAGGCTCTGGCTTGGTTTGCGACCCTCGGAGCGATCGCGATATCAGTGGGACTGATGTTCGTGATGGAAGCTTTCGTCGCCGGCAGCTGTTTTTTGATCGTACTGGGCGTTATTACCCTCTGGCTGGGCTATCAACTGGAGTGGCGCGGCCTGCGTTGGCCTGTCGCTTTTGGCGCGGACCTGGCCGTGCTTTGTCTCACCTTGCGAGCCCTTCAACCCCAGCCGAGGGAATCCCCGGGTGTGGTTTTGGCGGTTCAACTCACCCTGCTTGGCCTGTACCTTGCCAACATCGCAATCCGCACAATCGTCCGGGCGCGCAACGTCATTCCCTTCGAGGTAGTGCAGGTCATCGCCGTCTTTTTGCTCGGCTTTGTCGGCGCAGTTTCCATTACCAGACACACGGGATTCGGAACCTCCATGCTGGGTGGCGCCGGGCTTATCCTTGGAGCGGCCACCTATGCAGCGGCCTTCGCATTCGTCGACAGGGAGGCAGGCCACGGCAGGAATTTCTATTTTTATACTTCGCTGGCGCTGCTCTTCTCGCTGACCGGCAGCGGTCTCCTCCTGAGTGGCGCGGCGCTATGCCTGGCTTGGGCCCTGCTGGCATTGTTGATGAAGTGGCTGGCATGGCGTTCTGCCAGCTTCGCGCTGATCCTTCATGCCACGACTTGTATCATCGCAGCCGGTGTCGCAGGCGGCTTCTTCTCCTATGTCGGAACGGCATTTGCCGGCGATCCGGGTCTGGCCGGAGCAAATCCAACCGCCGCTCAGCTGATCATAATCGCCGCCGCTGCTTTCTGCATGAGCCTGCGGCTGCTGATGCCGAATGACATCGGGGGAGTCTGGCATCAGATCCAAAACCTCTTGGTTACCTTCGTCCTCCTGATCGGCATCGGCGCCGTGGCAGTTTCTGTGGGTGGGCGGATATGGGGCGGCTTGCCCGGCGGTGGCGTAGAGGCGGGAACTTTGACGACGCTGCGCACGGTGGTCATGGCTCTTTCGGCGCTCGTGCTCGCCTGGCTGGGAAGGCGCCCTCGTTTCGCGGAATGCGGCTGGCTGGTCTATCCGGTGCTTGCCGTGACCGGGTTGAAGATACTGCTGCAGGATTTCTCCGGCTCGCGCCCGGCCACACTGTTCCTGGCTCTCGCCGTCTATGGCTGCGCACTCATTCTCTCCCCGCGCCTGCGCCGCGGCTGAGGTTTCGATCCATCGTGCCTGCAATAGCCACGGCCTTAACCCGCATTTCTCACGGGGTTTTTGCCATGGAATTGCACCTTCCCGACGAACTCCGAGGAATCGCGCGATTTGCATGGGCTGCAATTGGACGAAACTGCTATCGATTGGGCCAGGGCCAGGGCGAATACCTGACCTGCGCGCCGACCCTGCTGGAACGGTGGGAAGCCGTGCTCGGTTCGCCTCACCCCGAGCTGGACGGCAGCATCGTCGCCACAGAACGTCAGCTCGCAGCCGCAATCGCGACGGCGGAGGATTACGTCAGGCATACGCGCCCGCGCGCGCTCGATCTCGTGGATCTACGG
>JBEKYG010000819.1:0-2848 GCA_049511215.1 Acidobacteriota bacterium
CGCCTATAAATCTTGCCATCAACCCCTGCTCTTCACAATAGCGTCGAACTTCAAGCGCATCAGGTTCTTCAAGGCTTTTCTTGATCACACAATTGATCTTGATGGGAAAGAGGCCAGCTTGTCTCGCCGCCTCGATTCCTTCGAAAACCTCCTGAATATCACCGCCGCGCGTGATGGCTTGGTATTTTCGCGGATCGATGGTATCGAGACTGATATTCACTCGGTGCATGCCGGCCCGCTTGAGATCCATTGCATACCGCGGAAGCAAGATGGCATTGGTAGTCATCGAAAGATCTTGAACGCCGCCGATCGAGGAGAGCATCGCAACGAGACTCACTATCCCCTTTCTTACGAGCGGTTCGCCTCCGGTTAGGCGGACCTTGCGGATTCCCATCTCAACGGCACACCGGGTGAAATCGGTGATCTCTTCGAACGAGAGAACCGCGCTGTGATCGATCAGCTTGATCCCCTCCGCGGGCATGCAATACACGCATCGCAAGTTGCAGCGATCCGTAACGCTGATGCGGAGATAATCAATGGGACGGTTGAACCTGTCTAACATGGATGCCCCCACCTTCCTGCATCTTACTCGTATCTAAGGAGCCCAAGCTATCCCCCCTCCCGTCACACCTGTCTCCGGCGGAATGGCCGCAGGGGGGATACATATAGGATCCTGCGCACAATCATAGCAATCAAACCGGGGAAAATCATGTGGAAGGGCTGCAATTCAGACACCGCAGGGCAAAAGCAGCCACGAAGAACCTGGAGCAGCAAGGCCGCAAAAGCAAAAACTTAACGCAGAGACCACAGAGATCAATGCGGAGGCCGCACAGATCGGATAGAAGAATATCATGAAATAAGGATATTCTCTGCGGCCTCTGCATCAGCCTCCGTGGTCTCTGCGTTAAGCTTTTGCCTTTCGTGGTCTTAGTCTTCTTCGTAACTGCATTTGTTTTTCAGTGTCTGAATCGCGAGCGGCACACGATTTGTTCGAGACCCGATCGCCTGGGTGCCGGATTACGAAAATCAAAACCCCATCTTTGGCGGAAAACTACTCCGCCACGATGCTGCCGGTTTCCCCCACCTCATAGCCCCCCATGGCAGTGACCTGTTCGAGGAACTGCGAAGAGCGAATGACTTCGAACATGAGGCGCATGCGCCCATCGTTGAGCATCGCCGTGGGGAAGACGAGGTCGTAGCGCTCGCGGGTGACCGGGATGAAATCGAGGCCCAGGGCTTTGGCCGCCGCCAGGACACCCAGACCGACATCCGCCCTGCCGGAAGCCACAGCCATGGCCACGCTCATGTGCGTATACTCCTCGTTCCGATATCCGAAAATCGCAGCTGGATCGACGCCGGACTTCTGAAGTTCATAATCCAGCAGGATGCGCGTTCCGGAACCGGCTTGCCGGTTCACGAAAGATACATCGGAGCGCGTCAGGTCCGCCATTCCCAGGATGCCCTTCGGATTGCCTTTTGCCAGCATCAACCCCTGCCAGCGGTGCACGAGTGTTACCAAGGTTACGGGTGTTTGCGGCACATATCGGCGGATGTACGAGCGATTATAATCGCCTGTCTGCGTATCCAAGAGGTGACAGCCGGCAAAGTGGGCGATGCCCTTTTCGATCGCGGCCAGCCCGCCCAGGCTGCCAACGTTACTGGAGGAAATCGTGATGGCGCCTGCCGATTTTCCCTTGATCAGGCTGGCAAGCAAATCGATGGTGAGGTCGTGGGAACCGATCGCGAGGAGTCTGTTACCCAATGCCTTTGCCGGTGTGAGCAGCTCGACCTCGACCCGCTCGCCCTCAGAATAGCCGCTGATATCCGCCGCGATGCGCAGGATCCCGTCCGCGCGCACCAGGGATGTCATCATCCCCGCGCCGGCAGCCAGCGGCAGTGCGACGACTCGTCCACGTACATTGCCCAGGATGACCCGGACGTGCTCCTCCAGGCCGGGTTTGGAAGGGAGCTTGCGCCCGACAAAAGCCTCGATCTTCTCGGGCTGAGGCGCCAGCACGCCGAGCATGCGATAGAGGAGTGGCCGCACGAACTCCCCAAAGGAAACTACGGCGGAAACCGGGTAGCCCGGGATACCGATGACCGGCCGGCCGCTCACGGCGGCAAGCAATGTGGGCTTGCCGGGCATGACGGTCACCCCGTGAACGAGCAGCTCACCCATCTCCCCCAGCAGGGACGGAGTAAAATCTTCGGTCCCCGCCGAAGAGCCGGCGATGATCAGAATGACGTGGTATCCAGCCAGAAGACCTGAAGATACGGCGTCCTTGATCTTTACAGGATCGTCCGGAACTGTCGGGCTGAGAACGGCTTCTGCGCCACATTCGGCGATCATGGAAGCGAGCACTTGGCCGTTCACTTCAATGATCATACCGGGCTGAAGGGGATCCTCGGCTTCTTCGGGCCGGACGATTTCATCGCCCGTCGGGATAATCAGCACGCGCGGCTTTTGAAACACTTCCACCGAAAGGATGCCGGCAGCCAGAAGCGCACCCTGGTCGTAGGGGCGAATCTGATGATGTGCCGGGAGAAGAATCTCCCCCGCGACGATGTCTTCGCCCGTTTTGCGCACGTTCTGCCATGGGTAGGCGGCTTCCCGAATTTCGAAACCGTTGCTTGCCAATTCGACGTTTTCGATGATCACCACGGCGTCGGCACATTCGGGAAGGGGGTCGCCGGTATTTACCGGGATAGCCTCCACGCCCGCGCGCAGAAAAACCGGGCTTTCCGGCAACGCGCCGAAGGTGGTGGCGGCCCGGACGGCAACGCCGTCCATAGCCGCGGCGTGATAGGCGGGCACGGACCTTGCTGCCTTGACCGGACCCACAAGAAA
>JBEKYG010000820.1:0-5198 GCA_049511215.1 Acidobacteriota bacterium
GGAAGGATTAGCTGCCGTTGTGCAGTTGTCCTTTCGGTAAGCCCCCTCCCTGCAGCTGCTGATAAAAAGCAATATGTCGACTTCGGGGGCTGTGCCCTATCAAATCAACATTTTACAGCTGCACCGTGTCGCTGGATATGACTTTTTTGGCGCACCTCCACCTAATTGCAGCGCCGCAGCGAGCCTGACGGTTCGAGGCGGGAATGCCCGCCCTGCGGCGGTTCGAGGCAAAGATGGTACGTACGAAGATCTGCAATACGTCTCGGACCAAGGAAGAGTCGTAAGCCAGGCGATAGCGCAGGGCGAAGGGGACAGACAGCACCCACTGCCGGACCGGAACTTCCGGAAAGACATGATCCACAAGATGCGCGGCCGTGTCGGCCATGCGCCGGCCTCCACACGATGGACAAAAGCCCCTTCGTTTGCACGAGCTATCGTGAGCTCACGATAGCTCGTGTTATCCGCAGCGGGAAACTATCAAGAATTCACCGCTGCGGATAGGCTATTTAACTCATTCGTTCCAGGGATTCACTCCACATAGTTTCTGCCCAGTGAGCCACGCAATAAGCTTGTCATAAGGCAACCTTGCGGATATCCTTGGTTGCATGCAGAGTCGTCATCGCGCACGTATGCCGCATGACATGAGGACTGACGTGCTTGTTTGATAGAGTCGGGCATTGCGAGCTTGCTGTTCGGGCGTAAGTCTTCAAAACATAGCTGCATCCTGAGGGAGTGAGAGCTTCACCACGGGTATTTAGGAATACCTCGGGTGTAGGGACGGTACCGCGCAGGGACAACCAAGCCCTGAGTGCCCGTACGGCTTCTTTCCATAGTGGTAACCGGCGTTGCCTTCGACCTTTCCCTTGCACCAGAATGCTGGGATAGGGGCCATCGAGTTCAATGTCGTTGAGACGAAGGCTTAGAAGTTCAGAGACCCGCAGTCCAGCAGCGAAGCCAAGATAGAGCATTGCCTGGTCGCGGACGCCCTTGCGCGTACAAGGATTGGGAACATCGAGGACTGCCTTCATTTCCTCCCTGTTCAGATGGCTTACCAGACGCTCCTGGGTCCGCTTATTCGTTATCGCCCGGATTTGTCGGACCTGATCGAGCGCCGAAGGCGCTTCGTACTGAACATATTTCATGAACGAACGGATCGCCGTCAATCGTAGGTTTCTGGTCCGTGGCGTGTTGCCACACTCACGTTCGAGATGCTCAAGAAAGTCTCTGACGATCCGCGCGTCGAGATCCTCCAGGCGTAATGCTGAAGGTGCTTTCCCAACTCGACGGCTGACGTATTGACACAGAAACTTGAACGTGTAGCTGTAACTGACAATGGTATTTTTGCTGACGCCTTTCTCACTTTCGAGGTGCGTGCGGAAAAAGGCGGTAACGAGAGGTGCAAGCGGTGTCATGAGTTCCCTCCATTCGCAAAATCCTCACACCGCATCGCGATCTTCGAGAAGAGTGCCGGAGTCGCCTCAAGGTACCAATAGCTATTCCGGACGTCGCTATGCCCAAGGTAGGTCGTGAGGGCGATCATGTGGCGCCCGATGCCATCAGGATCGCATGGTGAATGCGTGAGAGCTTGGTTGGCAAAGTAGAACCTCAAGTCATGCAACCGCGGAGAAATTTTGTCTTGGGGCCGGGTTATTCCCAGCCTGTAAACGAGCCTGCGGAAGACTCCACGGGCCGTGTTCCGATGAAGTTTGCTTCCTCTAATGGAAACAAAAACGTAAGGACAGGATCCTGCTTCATCAAGTCTGCGTATTAGATAATTCTCGATTCGCTCTTTTGTTGTTGCGTGCAAGGGAAGCAAGCGGCTCTTTCCAAATTTTGTATTTCGCACCAGAAGTCCATCAGGCGTCACGTCCTCGATCCGCAGGTTGAGCGCTTCGGAGATTCGCAGTCCTGTGGAGGCGAGCAGGCCGAAGAGTGTACCGTAGATGTGGGGTTGAAGTGAACCCTCCGGACCCAAGGCCCGGCCAGCACGAACAAGGCGTCCCACATCAACGGGTGAGAAAAGAAATGGCGGCCTTCTTTGAACCGAGTGACGAGGGAAGAGCTCTTGGGATGGAATTTCATGGCGGGCGTCTTCCGCGTGCAGATAGCCAGCCCAAAGGATAACGGTGCGCAGCCGAGTATACTGTCTCAGAGGGCTGCTGCTTCGACTCCGCATCCAGTCCAATACTGTTCGGTTACGGATGTGTGTATCCGCTTTGGCAGAGGCAAACGCGACAAAGTCACGAAGGATATCTTCTGTATCCCGGAGTTGATAGCCGACGGCCCGACGAGCGGCCAAGTAGGAATCGACATGCATGCTTAGCATAGCACCTCCTCCGGCCACGCTTGGGCGACCGTCTTGAGCAGATGGAAGTCAACTTTGGCATAGATCCCGGTGGTTTCGATGGACCGATGGCGAAGGACCTCGGCAATATGTTCCATTCCCACATCGGCGTGTAGCATCGCACAGGCGGCCGTATGCCGGAAAACATGGGCTCCACGCCTGGGACGTTGAATGCCGGCGCGTAGCAAGGCAGTCTGTGCGATGTATTTGACGGCATTTCCGGGCTGGTGCCCTCCAAAAGGTTTAACGGGAGCCCGCGAGCGCAGAAAGACATGATCGCTCTCGACTCGTGGACGCCCAACCTGCAAATATTCCAACAAGGCATCACCCACGTCCTGTGGGAGTGGTAATTGGACCTCGCGACCCCCTTTTCCGGAAACCTTGATCGTACCCGCCTGGAAGCAGATATCCCTCAAGCGCAGGGCTGCCACATCGCCGGCGCGTAGTCCCAGCCGGAGTAACAATAGGAGGATGGCTCGGTCACGTGTGCCCGTCGGTGTGGATGGACAAAGCGTCAGGATCTGTGCGACTTCCTCAGGGGACAGTGCCTGCGGCAGAGATTGCTGAGACCATTTTGCTGGAGATAGCAACGCCTGTTCTAATCCTGTGCGGCATCGTTCCTTCCCGGCCAGATACCTCAGGAACATTCTTACCGCAGCTAGAACCATTCGAATGGAATTGACCCCATAGTGTCGATATCGCTTCGATAGGAAATCTCGCAAACCCGCAGCGGTATATGTTTGGGGATCATTCCCAAGAAATTCGATGAGGTTGGTCACGTAGAGTTTATAGGAGATTTGAGTCGTCTCGACGGATCCACGATGAGCCGTCATCCATGCTGGTTCTACAGGGGGTATCTTTCCTTGGTCTCGCAGGTAGTTTAGAAAAACTCTTATGCATGAGGTAACTTCTGGCCGGCGATTACGAGAGGCGGCTGGGCACCTGCAATGTGAGCGGTGCTGCTCGAATGCAGTTAGCGCTCCTTCGTCAATCACCCCAAGTTCAGCGCCATTCTGTTCCAGCCAAATCCCGAAATGTGCGACTGAGTGCAGATGAAACCGCACCACATAGGGATTGTAGCCGTTCGCGAGTAGCGCCTTTTCATGGTGGTAGATAAGCTCTATAAAGCTTGTCGACTGAATTGATGACAAGCCACGAATCGGCTTCAAATAGGTGTACATGTCTATTTCCTCCCTGAGGGCAGTGCCCCCTGCAAATAATTATCTGAAGCGATTTATTTTCATTAAGCATTAGATACCCTCCATTTACGCGGTTCTCCATCCAAAATGCAGTACCAACTGCAGATAGTTTCCCGCTGCGGATAACACGAACTATCGTGAGCTCACGATAGCTCGTGTAAGCGAAGGTCGTTCTGTCCGTCGTGTGGGGGGCGGCGCATGGCCGACACGGCCGCTCATCTGGTGGATCATGTTTTCCCCGAAGTGCCGGTCCGGCAATGGGTGCTTTCAGTCCCTTATGCATTGCGCTATCGCCTTGCTTACGACTCATCCCTGGTCAGGGATGTATTGCAGATCTTTGTACGAACCATCTTTGCTTCCATGCGCCGCAGGGCGGGCATTCCTGCCTCGAACCGCCAGGCTCGTTGCGGCGCTGTGGCCTTCATTCAACGCTTCAGCGATGCGCTGAACCTTGATTTCCATGTCCAGGTTTTGGATGGCATCTATGTGATTGACAGCAAGGGCGAACCAGTGTTCCGGCGAGTGCCACCGCCGACGGATAAGGAAGTTTCCTGTGTGGCGGAGCGCATTCATCGCCGTGTCGCAAGGCTCATGGAGAAACGCGGCTTGGGTTCGCAAGCGGATCCCGACGAGGCGGATGGCCTTCGGCGCGACGAACCGTTGCTCGCCGAACTCTACGGCGCCTCGGTCTCGGGGCGCGTGGCGACCGGGCCGCGCGCCGGCATGCGCATCACCAGAGTGGGGGACGAAGTGGATCCCGAAGATGGCGCCCTGCCATCGGGCCCCTGCTGCGCGTCGGTTACCGGCTTCAGCGTCCATGCCGGCGTCTGCGTTCCTGCCCGAGACCGCCTGCGGCTGGAGCGACTGGCACGTTATGCCGGCCGTCCTCCGCTGGCAACGGAGCGGTTGTCGCTTTTGCCGGACGGCAGGCTACTCTATCGGCTCAAGCGGCGCTGGCGCGACGGTACCACGCACGTGATCTATGAGCCCTTGGAACTGATGGAACGGCTCGCGGCGCTTGTACATCCTCCCAGGTTCAATATCACAAGGTACTACGGAATGTTCGCGCCTGCAGCAAGCCTCAGGCCCCGGGTGATTCCGGAGACAGAAGATTCAAGCCCGCCGCGACATCCGGGCTGTCAATCCGGAGTCGAGGCTCCGGCAACCGATCCAGGAGAGACCAAGAAGAAGCGTGGCCGTCAACCGAAAAATTACTCCTGGGCTACTCTCATGGCCCGTGTGCTCGAATTGGACGTTCTCGCTTGTCCTCGCTGCGGCGGGCGGATGAGAATACTTGCCGCCATCGATTCACCGGATGCGATCCACAAGATTTTAACCTGCCTTGGCCTCCCCACGAGAGCCCCGCCCATCGCCCCTGCGGTATCGGACCCAGACATGGCGTTTGCATGGTAGCAGAGCGACCAATCTGCTCTGCCATAAGGTGGACGTGCGCCCAAAGGACCAAGCGGTTGCGGCTAATCTGCTCTGCAATAAGATATGGGCGTGCAAAAAACCGTATGAAAGATCACAGCTTAGCCATAAAATGCTGCTTGGCCGGGGCAAATGCCCCAAAGTTTACATAATTGATTTTTATCGGAAGCTACAGAGGGAGACTGAAGCGGCGCGCCACACGGTGGAACCACGGAGAGAGGCAG
>JBEKYG010000821.1:0-2846 GCA_049511215.1 Acidobacteriota bacterium
CCCAACTCCTCGACTGGAAATCCCGCCACCAAGCCCTCACGGGTGAGTCCATCGATATCTGTCCGGCTTGCCATAAAGGCAGAATGCATCTGGCTCGAATCCTGGCTCCGCTTTGGAAACGAAGATTGCGTCATCATTCAAAAGAGGCCAAGCAGAGGATACACTCGCCATGATCAGCACGGTTCACCTCACCCGGATTTCAAAGATAGGCGTCACCCCAGAAAGGAGAGGTCTCGCTTCGATATCGGAAATCGGCTCCCAGAGACGTTTCCCGCAGCTTCCCCAAAGTACCTTTCCGGAAAGATCGTCGATGTTTGCTACCCCAATCCCTGACCATCTTCTCCCGCCTATCCCTTCTCCCTGATGCAATCCCCATAAAGCAAGCGGTTCAGTTCAATAGGTTCTTTCCGGAGCCTCACGCACGTGCGTGCTTGTCGCCATCTGGTATTGAGGCTCCGGAAAGAACCTTGTACATTTTCCAGGCCTGACACCTCTCCGCGAGGATGCGCAACTGCGGAGAGACCTGGATCATCGCCGGGCCCTCCAGAAGGCGTCGCTGAGCCCGGTAAGATCCGGGACTCCTGTGCCCTTGATGTGGACGCGCATCCTTGCCCCGCTCGGATCCTCGAGTTCGATCGTGCATTCGGAAATGGCAGCGGGATCCTGCGGGACGAGTTCCACAAACGCCGGCTGTGTTTTTGCCTCCGGCGGGATCGGCTGGTTGTTTGGCCCAAGCCGTTCTTTGAGAGAGTAGTAGTCGAGCCGAAGAGCATGGGCCGTCTTCGCGAGCCCATACTCGCCGGCAAGCTCTGCCGCGGATGCCCACAGCTCCTCAGGGATGGGTGAGCGGTGTTTTCTGTTCCTACGCCAGCGTTCAAGACGCAGACGAACTGATTCAACTTGAGGGGATATAAACTTCTGGGGTGCGGTAATGACTTTCATCGGCTGTCCTCCGGGCGCTTGATTGCGCCGACAGCCGAACCATATCAAAAGCCCTCAAATCGAGTCATGCAGCCTTGCCGGAAGGACACATCCCTTTGAAGACGAAAACCCGGGAAGACTTGGAGGGAAGACTTGGACACCCACCGTTCTTTGAATCTTTGATGGGTGTCCACATTCTCTTTTCAATGGCACAAGGAATGGATAGATTCGCTTCCAGCTGAACCCGGCACAAAGTTACTCCAGGCTGCTGATGATGGCTTTGTAGGTTTTGTGTTGATCGCAGTGTTTACGAAATTCTGTCCGATCCAGCAAGCGCGTCACGTAGACCTCCGCGGTGGCGAAGTAGGCGGTTTTGTGGAAGTCGCTGATGAAATTCACTTTCACGCTGCCGGGCACGATGATTTTTCCGTCCGGGCCCTTTATTTCTTTGATGGTGGGCCGAGAAACGTATGACACGTCCAAAGATTTCGTGGCGATTCCGAGCACCACCCATACTTTAGTCTTCTTGCGACCGAGATCATAAAAGATGGGAACCATCATACGGATATCTTTCCCGAGGTCCGGGTCATCGCAGACAGAAGCCAGCCAGGTCGCGAGAACTGTCCGCTCGCCGTTCGCGCCGTCAGTGTTTCCGAGTTCCGGCTCGGCTTCAGCCGTCATTCCTATTTCTCCGCATGCCTGCAGGTAGGCTCCGTGGAAGATCGCCTGCATCAGGCGGAGTTCCTGTCCCATGGACAATTTCACGGGCCCATCAGCCGTCAGGCGTTGCATCTGCTCGAGTCCCTCGACGCCGAACGCCTGCTCGAGAGCTCCGCGGACGAAGCGATAGGAGCGCGCACGCCGCATGTAATAGGTTGGCAGGGGTTCCAGCGTCAAACCGGGTGAGATGGAGAACCGCTCTTTGGGATCGAACACAGGCCCAGCACACCTTGCGACCAAAGGAGCTTCGAGCTGCTTGATGTGTGTCTCGCGCGTCAGAGCGAGCAGCGCTTTGAACAGCCCGACCAACTCCTTGCGATAGGATTCATCGAAAGAAAGGTGCTTGCCTTCCGGCATTCGTTTCGGGACCGCCAGAGCCTCCAGGGCGTAAGTCTGATGGTCATACCATCCAGAGGTGGGCGTGGGCGTAAGATCGAGGTTGCCGGCTTGAAGGCGCTTGATCATTTCGTCGGCAAGGTCAAACCCCTCAGGAATGGGATGGTCGGAATAGAGCTTCATAACCAGGTCGGTCTCATGAGCCCTGGAAGGTGGAAACAATGACATGCGCCCGGGGAGAATTGGAACGCGGCCCTCTTTTTGTGCCACGGCCAATTCGCGCAGGTCATTCCAGGCGAGCGCGTTGGTCAGCTTTTCTGCCAGGCGAAGGTGCGAGTCATAGGCGGTCAGGAGATCCTCGTTCCGCGAGAGTGCGGCTGCGAATGCCCGAGCCGCCGGCTCTTTGATTTCGGTCTGGAGCATCCGGTCACGACGAAAAACACGCGATAACTCTTCGCTCCAGGTATAGAACCCGAGAACTTTGGAGCGACACTCATTCCCCAGAAAATCCTGTTGGAGCGCCTCAGCCTGCCGGGCCACCTCGGCAGAGACCTTTGGCTGCTGACCGCCTAATCGCGCGGCTGCCGTCAGCAGGGACTCGGCGCTTCGTTCGCTGTCTGTCGCGAGCGCCTGAAGAAGGCGCAGAAGAAAGTCCTTCCTGGATGGAAACTTTCCCGATCCCGCGTCAGCGGCCAACTCCACACTGGCGTAGAGCCCGTCGTCGAATTGCTTGGCTTTGAGAGCCAGCGCGGCGGCCGGCGCGAACTTTGATGCATCCACTTGGGCTTCGGCGAACGACGGAAACAGGCGGGCCTCAGGTGCATCTGAAAGAACGCTGCGCTCGAATTTCACCTTCATGTACACCGGTT
>JBEKYG010000822.1:0-4386 GCA_049511215.1 Acidobacteriota bacterium
TATCACGCCGATGAGAGCCACGTAGGCAAAAGCCTGAAATGCCAAAAGTCCGACTGTGGCAGAATCTTCCAAATCGAAATTCAATCGCGTCAAGTGCTGGCTGACCGACAGCCGGTTGAAGTCAGACCTTACTCGGCTTCCGCCTCGGGGCCTGTTGCCGTCTCGATTCCGGCGGTCGAGGCGAAACCGCAAGGCGTTACTCGAAGTGGAAGAGTTTTGATCGGTGTTGGGATTGGGCTGATTGGATTCCTCTTGGCGGTTTTTTTGTTTGTGGTGAAGACTGCGGTCTACGAAGATTCAGCCCCACAAACCGGCGCTGGCGTGCCTGCATCGGTTGATCTGAAACCTATCCCGCCGCTGAAGCTTGCGCCGCTCAAGTCTTTTCCTCCGCTTCAACCTCTAAACCTAAAACCGATCCCCTACGCAAAGCTATTCCCGCCGTGTGCTCTGGGACACCAGCCAGAACGTCTCGTTACAGGGGAACGAATTGAGGACGATGAAGGCGTGTCTGGGCGAAGTGAACTCAAGATCAGTAATGGAACCAGCCACGATGCGGCGGTTCGTGTTGTGGACAACGCGACCAGTCGAACTGCGAGATTCTTCTACATGCAAGTGGGGGATGAATACATTCTGGAAGGCATAGAGCAGGGGGCCTACCAAATTCGATGGGCCTCTGGGTTCGATTGGGTTCCTGCGTGCAAAGATTTCCTGAGAGAAGCAGGCTACTCTGAGGCTGCTCGCCCGCTTTGGTTTAAGGTCGAACTCGACGATTACGGTCGAGAGATTTCCGCTACAAGGCACAATGTAACTCTGTACGTTGTGCCGGGAGGGAATCTTGGAAAGCGAGCGATTGACCGAAAGCGTTTCTTGGAAGGTGACCAACACGTTGCCGTCGGCCCGTAGAGATTTCCTTAATGATGTGGTAAGGTGGAGGAAATAGAAACGGCCCGAGTGCGAATCGGGCCGTTTCTCAAAACCGTTTCGGGCGACACTCAAATTCTATCGCAAGGAGTGTGCCCGATGCAAGACACTTCTCACCGCTCGCACAAAACCATCCAAACCTCTTTAGCGAAAGCAACTTCCACGCAAGGTTTTCCGCCCGGCCCTTCGGACGGTTTCAAGTTATACCCACGCAGTTTGAAGGTCAGGGAAAAGCTGCCGGAACGATCCGCCAGTCGTAAGCCTTCTGGAGAGGACTCAGGGGAAACCAAAACATCTGAAGCTTGCAGCCCAATCCCAAAGCCGCCAAAACTCATGGTCAATGGCGTTTCGTTGTCTTTCCACTGCATCACACGCGACATAGCTTGTTCTGGTGAAGAGATCATTTTCGTCCTCCTAGTGGAGCGCTATGGTCTCAAAGAAGCAACCGCTCTCGCGACCAAACTTCGTTGGAAATTCCAGCGGCCATTGCGGGCGTTACGCGCAATGTTGAATGAAACCGGAAAAAGTTGTAGTGAGCAAAATGTAACGCTACCTCGGCCTTGAGGTTCCACCCCTAATCTCTGCCGCTTAGAGCGTAGCATTCGGCGGTGCCACTACCGTTTTGGACGCACGAAAAGCCGAGCGTTGAACCTTCTACCGTTTGATAGGAATAACTGTTGGCGTCTAACCTCTTAACATAAACGTGCCGGAAATTCTGGGCGTGGACCACAGCCGGACGGGAGAGGCAAAGACCGATAAGCACGCCACCTAGGAACGCAACGGCCAGAGCAAAGATTTGACGCTTCATGGAAAACCTCCGTATTAACAAGTAAGGATTCGTGCGGTGGATTCTACGCTCGATTGGCAAGCGGGAGCTAGGGAGAAAACATGTGGCAAGGCAATTGCGTGTTCCTTAGAGCCTGTCGAATGGCGGGGGAGTAATGAAGTCTGAGGGTGCCTTTCCCAATGCGGTGTCTAATATGACGTTGATGACTTCCTCGGTTTCGAACTTAGTTCCCGAACGACTGGAAATAGCAACGCTCGAACTCGACTCGGGTTTTAGAATAAATGTCCCCTTGCGGTTCCCGCAGCTCCACTCAATCTGGGCGGCGTCCAAATCCAATTGGACGTTCATCACGCGCCCAGTTAGTAGGTTTCGGATCACCGCTTGGGTTTGGGGACAGACCTCAAATCCCAGAACCTTCTTGCCAGCTTCCAATTCCAACTCTTGGCAGCCCGCGTCGAGACCGTCTCGGACCTCCCGCCAGCGGGTCAGTCCCTGGCTACGAATTAACCGTCTTTCTTCGATGAATCTCTCAGAGTCGATTTTCGCCCCAGCTTCCTGATCCTTAACCCAAACAACAGCAGACTTTGCCCAGGAACCCATGTTGATAACCCTCGGCTGATATTAGGGCGAAGGTGCGGCGAAAGTCAAACTGAAAACAAAGGCGGTGAAGGGCCTCGGCTCGTTTCAGGAGAACCCTCCTTCATCAGTCGGCTGCAACCCAGAACTCGTGCTCCTCAAATCGAAGGCACCTGTAAAGTCTGAGCAGCTTGCCACTTACGTCTACCTTTGTTGTGCCGGTGAAGTAGGCGCCTGACCCGCAAATGGGACATTTTACAGCCTTACGCGCCAAGCGAACTATCTGACCCGTTACGGAGCCATCGGGGTGCACCGCCGTAGGGCGCGCAAGAACGACTCCGAAAGTCAGGGCCAACATCAAGGTAACAGCGAAAGCCAAGAATTGACGTTTCATAGTTGGCCTCCTTTGGGCGGTTTCACCACCTAGATTCTACGCTCGATTGGCAAAGTCGAGCTAGCGTCAAAATAGAAGGAAATGTGAGGTGTCGATCACAGACTCTTCTTTGTGGGTTCCCGATACTCGGGAAGGTCAACGAGGCTGAAAGTTGTGCTGAAAGTTGTCTGCGGCCTTTCGGGTTCTGGCTCTTTGACGAACTTCCTTTTCACGAACCGATACATTTCGACGACAAGATATGCGGCGTTCGAGATGACGATGACGTATACGCAAACAGCGATGATAGTTGGCAGCATGTTTCCTCCAGTCGATTAAGCCAAAACTAAATCGTCCAATCCCCACAGGTGGTCGGTGATCCCCGCCGCCATTGCCGGCGTGACCCTCAACGTCTGGTGAATTCTCACGAAGTTGTAATGGGCGAAGTGTAGCGCAACTTGGGCTTTGAGGTTAGCCAGTTTCTTGCTGAAGGCATTCGTCAGCCGCGTGAACCTTCGCGCCTGCATTCGGATTGTAAGGTTCTGGCGCTCGATGTAGGACGTTGAAATGTAGCGTAGTTGGGGCTTTCCGGTGATAGGTGTCGGCATGGCAGCTATAACCCTGGGAGGCCCGTACCACTCCGGCGCTCCTTCTTCCCGCTCCTCAGTGCCGTACACCTTGACCAACATAGCGTAGTCCACGTCTGCGCCAAAGTTGTCTTCGACAGCATTCAGGTAAGGGCGGAAGCCGTCTGTGGTGAGTTGGACGCGGTAGGCCAACCGGTCTTTGAGGTCGGAGATCAGATAGAACGCGGTCGCTGCATCCCGCTTGCCGATGAGGTGGGAGATCACCAGCTTCGTGTCAGCGTCCATGCCGATGAATACGTACTGGTCGCCTCGTTCGGGCGGATCGTCGTCAGTGATGCGGGCCTGCTTCTTAAAGATGTACGTCCAGATTTCGTCCACTTGGACACGACGAGCGGGCACGCGCCGGATTGTTCTGTCCAACAGGGCAGCACAGCGTTCGCCGATCCGCAGTAGAGTCCGCATGACGGTCTTATGCTCTACTCCGACCATTCGAGCGGTCGCCCTGATCGAGCAACCCTCTATCAGCCCACTGGCAATTTGGACTTGCTTCTCGATGGGCAGGATGTTCATTTCGGCTTGCCTTTCCCGCGAGGCGAGCCGATAATGCGACTGATGGTCGGCATCGCGGCTAACCCCGCGTGCTGATTTCGGCCCCGCTCTGAGTTCGCGCTCAGGCGGGGCTTTATTGTGTCTCCCTGCTTATAGCAGAGCCGCTCACGTATGTCAAGGAAAATCCTCTTGACTTCTGGAGCCGGTCACGTATAATGAGGGCATGGCCAAGAAACTCCCACCGGAATTCCGGCAATACCTTTCCAAACTCGGTCGCAAGGGTGGTCTGAAAGGCGGTCCCGCCAGGGCAGCGGCTATGACGCCTGAGCAGCGGAGTGAGTCGGCGCGCAGGGCGGTCACGGCGAGGTGGGATCGGCAAACTAAGGAACGATCCGGTAAGCGTGCGGGCGATAGCGGTTAAGGTCGTCCCGGTAATGTTGTAGCTTCTCCACGATCCCTTTTAGATCCCCATCAAACAATTCCTTGTCCATCTCTCCCGTTTGGCTAGGTAACAACATTTGAAGCGAGAGTTCATTGAACTCGGTAAAATAGCGTTCCGCCAAGTCGATGTACCCATCTTCGAGTCTTGTCAAAAT
>JBEKYG010000823.1:0-2831 GCA_049511215.1 Acidobacteriota bacterium
AACAATTCAAAGATACGGCCGCGCACTCTCGGGCGTGCCTCCGCGTTGAGAAGCGTTTCGATCAACCTCTCACGTATTTCATCGTCTCCGTTGCGTGCCAGGTAGTACGCCGCGGCAATGCAGACATCGTCGTCCTCATCCTCGAGAAAACGAAGGAGGGTCTCTCGGACCTGCGGGAGGGCTTCGTCGGGGAGATGCTCGATCAGCACGACTTTCGCCTCCGGCCAGCGTGTGTAGGTACTCTCGAGACGCTCCAGCGTATCTTTCAAGGCAGCAAGATACTCTTCCCCGGGTAGGACTTCGCGGAGCGCGCGCACCGGCCAGGTTACTTCGGACTCCGTGCGCAGAAAGTTCAGGATTGGCTCCACGGCGGCGCGTCCCATTTCGGTCAGCAGCTGTACCGTGTACTTTTTTTCCTCCAGGTCCATAGTTTCCTGGGGAACCTGGATCGTGAAACGCCGGAGGAGGGCGGTCGCCGCCGCCGGGATCTTCCAGCCGGCAAGCCGCTCCATTGCCGCCACGCGCGTTGCCGGGTCCCCGTGAGTTTGGGTAACCTGCTTCAACACGCGGTTGATCTGGCGTTCCGAGGGCCCACTGTTGTCTGAAAATAGCCTTCGTATGAAGTTCATGACCAACAGATTTTACAACAAGAGTTCCTGATGAAGGGCATGATTCCAACATATGCTACGATTTATCAACCATAATGCGGAGACCTGGGAGCCCTCGAGGAGAGCTCGTGATGGTCTTGGAGGTCTTTGTGGTTTGAAAGTTTGCCCGGTATCATTCTCTTTTGCATGGAAAGGGACGCACCCATGGAAGAACGAGACTATTTCAACGAAAAGGATGAAATGGTGCCTGCTGGGATCTATTGTCCAAAATGCCGCGAGACTCAGGAGTATTCCATCCGATGGCGGCGGCGTACCAAAAAGTCTGCGCTCCCGCCTCGCGCGGACGAGCGCGATCGTGCGCGCTTTGCCAAAGCCCGAAACTATCGTGTCCGGCTCGACGATAAAGTGCGCTGCAAAAACCCGCGCTGCGGCAAGATGATCGAGATCAGCACGCTGCAAACCGTGGTCTTTGATTGAACCGCTCCAGGCAGCGTTCGAGACTTCCAGCCTCTTCAGAAGCAGGCGGCGCCAATGCTGAGTGATCAGGATCTGAAAGGAGAGCCCAATGAAGAAGAAGCGAATCGGAATCCTAACCGGTGGTGGAGACTGCCCGGGGTTGAATGCGGCGATCAAGTGGGTTGTCTATGGAGCGATCTGCCATAGTGTGCCTGACCCGAACCACCCCTTCGAGGTCATCGCGCTCAAGGAAGGCTGGGAGGGAGTCCTGAGACTCGATCCCAAGAAAGGCCTGAAGGACAAGCGCTATGTCCAGGTTCTGAGCCCACCTGTCGTGCGCAAGATCGATCGCGATGGCGGTACGGCAATCGGCACTTCGCGCACCAACCCCTTCAGCATGAAAGATAAGAAGGGCAAAAAACACGACGAGAGCGCAACCGTCGCGCGCAATTTGGAAATCCTGGGCCTCGATGCGCTCATCGTCCTCGGAGGCGAAGATACTCTGGGAGTCGCCAGCAGGCTCTACGAGCGCTACGGCATACCCGTGGTGGGAATCCCAAAGACCATCGATCTTGACCTTCCAGGCACCGATTACTCGCTGGGGTTCGACAGCGCAGTCAACAATATCAAGGTGCTCGTCGATCGAGCACGGACGGTCGTGGGTTCGCATCGCAAGACCGGGGTCATCGAGGTGATGGGGCGCCACTCCGGCTTTTTGGCTTTGGCGGGGGGAATCGTCAGCAGCGCTCATTTCATCCTCATTCCGGAATGCGTATTCGAGCTCTCCAAATTGATAGACTTGATCAAAGCACGCGCCAGATCCCAATCGCGGTACACTCTGGTCGTTGTGGCCGAGGGCGCCAAGGAAAAAGGGGGCCGCATCGTGGCACAGCGGCAGGAAACCGATGCTTTCGGCCATATTCACCTTGGAGGGATCGGAGAGATTCTTGCCGACCAAATCACGGCCCGAACAGGGCTTGAAACCATTTCCGAGAAACTGGGGTACCTGCAGCGAGGCGGCGATCCGTCCGCGTTCGACGCCAAGATGGGCTACTACTTCGGCATAACCGCCGTGCATATGGTCGCGCGGAAAGAATACGGCAAAATGGTGTGCGTCCTGCAAGGCACCATTACTACGGCGCCCCTGTCCGTTCTGAACAACCCGGCGCGCGTGGTGGATGTTGACCAGATGTACGATAGGGGCAGGCTCAACGCGCGCCGCGATTCTGCCATGAATTGGCTGGTAAATTGACTCCCAACCGAAATCTACCACCAAGACGCCAAAAAAACGCCGATTCGAGATTCGAGATTCGAAATTCCAAAATCTCGAATTTCGAATCTCGAATTTAAGTAAAGATTAATACTTTTGGTGCCTTGGCGTCTTGGCGGCAAATATGCTTTCCGCCTGGCAAAGGATCTGGCTGGTTTCGTGGTTTAGTTGTGCTGGGTGTATTCGTGGACGAAATCGACGAGCGCCTTCACGGAATCTTCCGGCGTGGGGGGAAGAATACCGTGGCCCAGATTGAATATGTGTCCGGGGCGGCCCGCGACGCGGTCGAGAATTTCTTTAGTCCGCTCCATCAGTACCGCTGGCGGGGCCATGAGCGTGACCGGATCGAGGTTTCCCTGGATTCCCCTCCCGGGACCGATTCGCGTCCAGGCATCGTCCAGATAAGTGCGCCAATCCACGCCGATCACGTCCCCGCCCGCCTCACGCATGAGAGGCAGCAGGTCTGCCGTGCCGGTCCCGAAATGAATGCTGGGGAT
>JBEKYG010000824.1:0-2816 GCA_049511215.1 Acidobacteriota bacterium
TATTCGACATTATGAATGCGATTGACGTGACTTTCTATGACGCCGCCTATCACTCCGTGGCGCTCAAACACCGGGGAACCTACGTATCTGCCGACGACAAATATGTCCGCAAGGCCCTCTCCATCGGATATGTAATCGCGCTGAAAGATTGGTCCATGGAATAGGAATTCCAACGCTGCTGAACTGGACCGCGGAACACTTCGAGCTTTCATTCGCCAAGCCGGCTTGACTGTTGATCAATTTGCAGATCTGCTATAGCCTATCGCTACCCTGAATCGAACATACCGAGACGCTCCTTGAGCATTCAGGAAAAGATGAAGCTCTTTGCTTCAGAAGGACCGTGAACAAAACTGCTCCCGGAATCATCTAAATCGGAGAAGACGATTCCATGCTTATTCACCCTGTTGAGTTCCGGTGATCTCAATGGCTATGCGCAGCCGGCAAGTGATTTTCGTCAACCTATGGTGGTTTGCATTGGCCTCTCTGCTGTTAGGTTCTCCTCAAGCCCCGAGTTCTCTTTCCGGGCAGGCTCCCACCCAAACAGGGCATCAGATCCGTGTCAAGGTGGCGCTGGTGCAGACCGATGTCATGGTCTTCGACCGTGAGAACCGGTTTGTGGACAACCTGAAGCGGGAGCAGCTCGAGTTCCGGGTCGACGGCAAGCCGCAGCCGATCTCGTTTTTCGATCTGGTGTCTGCCGGCACACCCCGCGATGAGGAGATCTGGGCCAGAATGGATCGAAGGACATCCGGTTCAGCGCCGGCACCGGCTCCCCCGGCAACTCCCGCTCATGTCGGACGCACCATTCTCTTCTTTGTCGACGACTGGCACTTGTCTGCCGATAGCATGATGCGGGCACGAACCGCGCTTCAAAAACTGATCGAAGACTCAGTCGGCATCAACGACCAGGCCGCACTGGTGGCCGCATCCGGACAGCTGGGATTCCTGCAGCAGTTTACCAATGACAAAGCCGTTCTGCGCGCGGCCGCGGCGAAACTCGCAGGAGGCAGTATCGTCGAAGACACGCTACGCCCGCCGATGAATGAAGCTATGGCAGCCAGGATAGTTCAAGGCGATGCCAACCTCGAAAACTATTTCACAAAACTGCAGGCTGACGTGCTTGGGGGCAGGCAGCTCCTGCCCTTGGCCCGCCTGATCATTCGTGATCGCGCACAAGCTCTTTCGAATCTATCCGCGGCCATGGCTGAGAGATCTCTTTCCGCGCTGAAAAACTTTGTGAAATCGGCTTCCATGCTGCCCGGCCGAAAGCTGGTTTTTTTCCTGTCTGACGGGTTTGCGCTTCAACTCGCCGTGAGCGACATCGTGGACAGATTACGGCAACTGACCACCGCCGCTGCCAACGCCGGCATTGTGATCTACACCCTGGATACGAGGGGTCTGGAGGCTGGCCTGCGCGATGCCAAAACCAGGTTGCCCGGAGATCCGGATAACGACCTGATCCAAAGCCCCTATAATGCGGTCATGGATTTCCAGGACGGCCTCAATGCGCTGGCGGCGGACACGGGCGGCCGTTTCCTGCGAAACACCAACGCATTCGACACGGCCATATCCACCGCCATGGCCGAAGCATCCCGCTATTACCTCCTGGGGTGGTACGTCGACCCGGACTTGTTGAAGCCGGGGAGATATTGGTCTCTCCACGTTTCGATCAAAGATCGTCCCGATCTCAAAGTGCGCCTGCGCGCTGGTCTGGTGGATCTTTCGCAGTCCGTTCCGATCCAGCAGAACAAGCCCGTTAAACCCGCGATCTCTGCCAAGGACGCCGCGGACCAGTTAAAGCACGCCCTCGGAGCCCCGTTTCAAATGGACGAGCTTCCGGTTTCTCTCTATGCCGGCTGGATTCTCGACCCGGAACAGGGACCGATGGTTGCAGTTTCCTATCAGGTGGATGCGGAGGCCGTTCAAAAGAGCGGACCGGTAAGTGCCGAGGTTATCAGTGCGGTGGCCAACCATGATGGAGTGGCGGTCGATCAACTTAGTGAAACCCTGTCGCGCACGCCTGTCGCGCCGGTGACGCCTAGCTCTGGCCGTGTGGCTTTGAGACACACCCGGTCGGTTCACCTCGATCCCGGACTGTACCAGGTGCGGGTAGCAGCACGAGATCCAATGACCGGCCGGCTGGGGAGCGCGTGGCAATGGATCGAAGTGCCTCCTTCGCCGGATGGGAAAATGGGCTTGGGCAGCATCTATCTGAGTGATCAGGACCCAACGGTGCTGGCCGGACCGAGCGTGAGCCTGGATGCGTTGAACCGTGCCCGGTTCAGCATTCGGCGCCGCTTTATCGCGAATGCGCAACTGTTCTTTTTTGCGAACGTTTACAACACCATGAGTCCCTTGCTGGAAATCCAAACTACTATCCATCAGGGCAACCATGCGCTCATCCAACCCCCGCCACAATATGTTAAGGCTGCACCGGAAGGCAGGGGCCGGCATTTGATCACGGTGAACGGTAGGTTTGCACTTGAAGGGCTCGCCCCCGGAGCCTACATCCTCGAAATCACTGCCAAGGACCTGACTTCCAACGAAACCCTCAGCCAACGTATCCAATTCTGGATCGTGCCGTAGGCCCCGGCCGCCGCACGGGGCATGCGATCGGATGATCCTCGGAATCTGAGCACCACGAGTCGCCCGGCACCCACCATCGCGGCTCTTGCAATGTCCGGCAAAAGCCGATATATGTTCCAGTCAGGGGGTATTGTATGCGAGCTTTTCGAAACTTGAGCATGTTCGTGTTCCTGGCAGTCGTCGCGAGCACAAGCGTGCTTCGAGGCGTCTCAGGGCAAACGCCGGTCCAG
>JBEKYG010000825.1:0-2810 GCA_049511215.1 Acidobacteriota bacterium
TCTTGGCGAGTTAGTATATACAATTTCCCTTTCGGCTCCTGCGCTCCAAAACCCGCGCCAGTCGGCCCTGCTCGCGCGTTCATATTCGCATTGGGGAGCGATAACTCGGAAACTCAGGCTAGTGAGAAAAGGTCTCCCACGTACGCAAGGGTCGGATCGTCGTCGAGCAAGCCTGCGATAATCTCCGGGCTAGTGTAGCGAACGTCGCCCGGCGGTGGAAGATACTCCGTGGATAGCGAAGGAGACGTCCCATCGAATAATTTCGCAGTTCCGAGGTCAGCTAGCTTTATCGATCCATCCGACATGATCAGGAAATTTCCGGGCTTAAGGTCACGATGAACAATTCTGGCGTTATGTATTCGTTGGACAGCTCGACACATTGAACGGAAGGCCAGCAGCCGTTGAATGACATCCCATCCATCATTCTCAATTGCAGTTTGGACGTCAGAAGAGGCAAGCTCGACCGCATAATAGCCGAATCGAAGATTGTATACGCCGCCCGAGGATAATGGCAGCGCCTCGATAAACTCTGACATGGGCGAAAGTGATTGGATAATATCAGACTGGCCAATTAGGCGCTGCAAAAGCTCAGCCTCGCGTTTAAACGATTGCCAACGATAAGCGTCAGGCCGGTAATCGGGATGGAAGAATTTCAAGGCAACAATACGATTTATTGAACGGTCTCTGGCTCGAAAGACAAGCGAAAAGGTGCCGTTTCCACCATTTGGATCGATACGTTGCATATCGACGAAGCGACCATTAATATCTAGTCGCTGTTCTATTACTCGCAAAAAGAGATTACGATTTGGATCTGGGGGCACGAGGTCGTCCAAAGCGCATTCGAAGAAATTCGATGGCTTCATCGGGATTTTCGCGCAAAATGTTGAGCACCTCAGGAGGTACCTTCCCAGCTGAGAGCAGAAGCCGGTCTCGATCGTACTTGAAATATCTCGCAATGCGATCGACAAGTTCTTCGGATGGCCGAATTTCCAGGTTCTCAAGCTTGCTCAGATAGGTGTAGCTAATCCCAAGCTCGGGAGCCAGGCGTTTTATGCCGATGCCTGTCCTATTCCTTAGTTCACGGAGAATCTCACCAAATTCCATAACCCTGGATTTATACCACTGGGTTGATATAAATGTCAACCCATTTTCAAATTATTATCATCCTAGTTCTTCCTTATAAGCATTTCTATTCGTGAGCACAGGGGCAATCGTAAAGGGAAGGAAGGAAATCTGCGGAGGACTCGGGGTAGGGAGCGGATTGCCGGGCGGAAATCGGTTTCTTTTCGGCAGAAATCCTGGCAATTTGCTCCCTGCCCCGAGTCCTGCGATCGCCGCTCCGGATAAGGCAGGCGCATGGGCAGACGTCAGCCGGACGGGCGCCTGACCGGCATCCGGACGACATGCTTGTGATGCTGGGCATTATTGCGGAGAGCGAGTGAGGGCGCCCGGCGGAGCGCGGGGGTCGAATGGATCCTTCGCCTGGCAGCGCTTGCTTTCCCGATGGCGCAGAATGCGATCGACGACCCGCGGGTCCGTAATGAAGGAGACAATCCGCATGCGCGCGCCACATGTGCAGAGCAGGGGATCCGCTTCGAAGATTTTCCTGAATTTCGGGGACAGGCTACTCAACTCCTGAATTGCATGTCTGCAAATTGACGGATGGGAGTTGGGGAATTCAGGAATTGAGCAGCCTTGGAGAGCTCGCTTCCGAAACAGCTAAATAGGGAAACGGCTAAATAGGGGACGCCATTAACCGGCCAAAACCGGCCATTTTCGCTCAAATCCTAGGATTTGGCCAAACCCGTAAGCCCTTTTCTTTCAACAGAGCCTTTTTCCTCCAGACGCGATTCTGGCACAGATTGGCCGGTTAAGAGCGTCCCCTATTTCCCCATATTCGGCCTCTGGAATCCCGATCCCTGCTTCGCCGGCTCCTGCCTTCGTTGAGGGGACGGGCGTACGCGGACTGAAAGTAAGAATGGCCCCGCATCCAGGGTACGGTCGCAGCGATTCGGGTTTTTCGGCATTCATGCCAATGTCTCCGCTTATGGGACATCGGAGGACATACCCGCCCTTTCTCCAAGGCTCTGGCTCCCACTCGCATGCCTGCTGGTGAGTGGAACAATAAGCAGGGCGGTTTTGTCGTGGTGAAGCAAATACACAACTATCCTTGGTCATTGGTCAGATCCTTTCTGGCATTGGAGATTGGGTGCAAACCATCGCAACCCCTTGGAGGATGAACATGAGGGGGCCAGTTCGGTGGACGCGGATTGCCGGGGGCCCAGTCGGGTAGGCCCTCAGCGGGCGGGCCGGGGGGCGGGTTGAGGCGGGTTTGGTAGGGGTGGCCGGTGCGGCTGGACTCGGCCAGGGCTTTGTAGATTTCGAGGATGACCCGCTTGGTGCGGTAGTCGCCCCACTTCCCCTCGTCCTTGCGCTTAACGATGGGGAAGGTGTTCATGATGTAGGCTACGGCGTCGCGCGGGGTCGGGAAGCTGGCCTTGAGACGCGCGAGGTCTTCTGCCGTCTCACCCTTCGCTAGGCGCCAGTCGCCGTTCGCCTCGGCTGGCAGGTAGAGTTGGAAGAAGGCAGCGTCAAGCTCGCAGCGGAGCAGGAAGCGGCGCTCCTCATGCCAGCGGAAAGGCGGGCCGGACCAGCCGCAGTCCAGCGCGAACGGCTCCAGGTCGCACGCCGTGTAAGTCAGCTCCAACACACGTGGCAGCAGCCAGTCCCGAAGCGTTGGCGGTCCGGCTGACCATGAGCAAGATTCAGAATACAAGGTCGGCGGGATGACCGGAAGCTGTTCCAACACG
>JBEKYG010000826.1:0-2807 GCA_049511215.1 Acidobacteriota bacterium
ATAGCAGGCGTTCTTTATCTGCAGAATCAACCCGCGAACCCCCCTTGCCATGGGCGGCCAGGCCACGCATGCGATCGTGCCGGCGGTAAGAAAGGCCGTCTGCCAAAACGGCATCTGGGAGGGCAGAAGTGCCCGTACTGCCAGCACCAGATAGAGCGCCGGCAGTGCCAACACAAATTCGGACAGCCGCATGAGTACTGCATCGATCCAGCCCCCACCCACCCCCGCAAACGCCCCGACGGCCAACCCCAAGGTGAAATACAAAGCAATGCCAAAAAGCAGGACCAGCATCGAACTGCGCGCTCCTGCCAGGGTCCTCGCCAGCACATCCCGTCCCAGTTCATCGGTGCCCCATGGGTGGAACACTCCTGCCGTCTGAGTGCCAAGGAGGTGCCTGGATGCCGGAATGAGGCCCAGAAACTGATACCGGTATCCTTCGCAGAAGAACTCCAGTGGAAAAATCTGATCGTTCTGCTCCTGGTAACTTGCATCCTGAGACTCGATCAGCCTGAGGCGATAAACAAAAGGCCGCCAATGGAACGATCCGCGCGCATCCCAAAAGTGGATGTGGCTGGGAGGGGCGTAGAATTGGCTCAGGTCAAGCAGATTCGGAGCGCCGGGGGAGAGAAAGTCGCTGAGCAAAGCGGCCAGCACAAGCGGGATCGCCAGCAGGCGCGCCAACCGGGTAATATTCCTCATATCGCGCCTCCGGCGACTCGCGTCCTTGGATCGAGGGTCAGGAGCAGAATGTCTGCGAGGAGATTGCCCGCTACCAGCAGTATCGTGCTGCCAACGACACAGCCGATCACCAGGGATAAATCCCGGCTGAAAAGCGCATTTAAAGTCACCTGTCCCAATCCCGGCCAGGCGAAAATTACTTCCAAGACGAGGCTTCCGCTAAGAATGCTGCCGAGCAGCGGGCCCGAAGTGGACAAGATTGGGTTCAGCGAAGGCCGCAGCTGATAATGCAAGAAGATGTGCCGCTGCGCTAAGCCGCGAGCGCGGGCAGCTCGGACATAGGGCGCATTCAGGAGGTCGATCAGCGCCGCGCACTGGATCCTCTCCACATAGGCCAGAATGGGCAGAGTCAGGCAGGCCACCGGAAGCAGCAGATGATGGATCCTGTCTGCGAACCACGCCAGGAACCGCGGATCCTGCAAGCTGGCTGAGCCCATGCTGCCCAAGGGGAACCAGTGCGTATGGGCGGCAAGCAGCAGGGCGCCCAGCCCCAGGACTAACGTAGGCAGGGCCAAAGCTACGGTCGAGAGCAGATCGAGCGCGAGACCGAAGAAGTTATTGCGGTTGAGTGCATGCATGGCCCCGAGAAAAATGCCTCCCAGCATGCCAAGTAACAGCGCGGGAATTCCCATCCACAGCGTCTTGGCAAGGGCATCGAGCACAATGCCGCGCACCGGGCGTTGATAAAAGAGCGAGTCACCGAGATCCAACTGCACACATCGTCCAAGCCAGCGTCCATACTGTACGAGGAGAGGCTGGTCGAGGCCGTAGCGGTGGCGGATCTGATCGATGGTCTGCCGGCGGATGGTCGGGTCGAGTTCTTGCGCAGAGAAAAAATCCCCGGGGATCAAGGACGACAAAAGGAAAGATGCCGAGGTGACCAGCAGGGCAAGGACCGCCAGCTGAAGAACCCGTTTCAGAATGACAGTAAGAATCCTCACGATCCGTGCCCTGCTAGCGCGTGCGCTTGGTCAACTCCTCGACATTCCAGAGCAGATAGGGAACCAGAATCGACGGGCGAATGTTTCCCAGGGTGTTTTTCCAGCCTGAGAGAATGTTCGGGGCGAAGGTAGCGATTGCCGGCATCTCCCTCACCCAGATTTCCTGAACTTGAAAGAATGCCTTTTTCCGAAGTGCGTCATCCAGGCTTCGCACCAGCTGATTTGTGAAGGAATCGATTTCCCCCTCCCATTGGGTGTTGGGCTTTGTCTGGCTTGGAAACCAGAAGTGGGATTGGCCGCTGCTGTGCCATACGTCGGCTTGCAGGTCAGGGACAATGTCATTCGGGGTGTTGCCGAAAAGAACCGCCTCATAGTTGAAGGTACTCACGAAGCGGGCAATCAGCTCATTAGGGAGAAGAAGCTGGACATTCACTCGGATCCCTACCTGTGCCAGATACTGCTTGATGATTTCAGCGGTCTTTTCTCTGGCCGCATTCCCCCTGGCCGTCAGCAGGACGACCTCGAGAGGACGGTGGCGGGCGCCGTATTCGAGAATGCCGTCGCCGTCGGTATCCTTAAGGCCGATCTGGGCCAGCAATGCTTGCGCGCGCTTGAGATCGAATGGCGTGGTACGCAGGCTGGGGTTGTACCATACCTTGTTTCCGGAGCTGATCGGGCCATACTGAGGTGTGCCCATCCCTCCCATGACGGATCTTGCCATTGCCTCACGATCAAGTGCGTAAGAAACCGCCTGCCGGAACGCGCTCTGTTCGAAAATCGCCCGTTTCTCCGGATCGAGGAATGGAGTGCCGGATTGGCTCTTGCCGGGGTTGAGGTTAAACCACAGAAAGTCCATGCCTAGCCCGGGGCCGAGATCTCGTGCGGTGTAGTCTTTTGCACTGTCAGCGCGCCGCAGGCCGGCATAGTGTTCTGGATTGATGGTTCCCAGCAGGTCGATCTCGCCTGCCTGGAAACGGAGGGCCTCGGCGTTACGATCGGGGATGACCAGAAAGGTCAGAGTGTCGAGATAGGGAAGCGTCTGCCCGGCTTTGTCCTTTTTCCAATAATAAGGATTGCGCTCGAGCACAGCCCGGATGCCACGCTGGTATTCCTTTAAACGAAACGGTC
>JBEKYG010000827.1:0-2806 GCA_049511215.1 Acidobacteriota bacterium
AAATCGGATCAATTCCCTGAGCATGAGCATGGCACAGTCGTGGCTTTTGGTCTCGGGCCGAAGAAATCCTATGGATTCATTCGCCCTGACAAAGGCCAGGCAAATCTGTTTGTTCATGTAATGCAACTCTCCGGTGGTTTGAAGACCCTGCGTCCAGGTCAACGCGTGATCTACAAGCCCTCACAGGGACAGCGGGGTCCGGAGGCAGTAGAGGTAAGGAATGAGAGCTGATGAGGTGCCTGAGTCTGTCATCGCGCTGCGTTTGATGAACTTCATGGGTTTTGAAGATACCGGCTGGATGGAATTGCGGCCCGTGACTCTCCTTTTCGGTCGCAATTCCGCCGGTAAGAGCGCGCTCATCCGCGCGATTCTGCTTCTCCGGCAGAGCCTGAAAAGGAGAGATGCCGACGAGCCTCTCTTATTCTCAGCGGAAAACGGAGTTGACCTCGGCTCTTTTGTGAGGATGATCCGCGGGCGTGAAGTATGCGACCTCAATCCCGAAGATATATCGAAACCTGGCGAATTAAGGCAGCTGCTTTTCGCATTGCGATGCAGCGTGCAACGGCATGTTGTCGCAGACCTTTTGGATCGAGGCAGCCGCTGGGACGCGTTTATGCGCGAACCTGGTGATACATGGGTGGATCTATCATTGAGTTTCCAATGGAATACGGAGCTCAGGAGATGTGAGCTGTCCGCTGTGACGCTAGAAGCTCCATTCTCCGCGGACACATTTGAAGCAACTCGAAATGTGATTTTTCAGGCAGAGTTGATTGAGAAAAGATGGTACCTATCGAGCCACTTTGAAGAAGTGCCGTTATTGCCTGCGGCAAAAGAGAAAGCCTATACCACCTTATGGTCAATCAAAACCGGTGATGGACTCTTGCCGAGCATTATTTCGCCCAGTACTGTTCCAGACAAATTCTTTCGGAAGATCGACGCGATATATTCCTCTTGCACAGAATCGGTTACGGATTTTCTGGAAGGGGTGCACTATCTTGGACCGTTTCGTTATGAAGCGCGGCGAATCTATCCAGCATGCGAATTATCGCAAGATGGGCTGCAAACGCGAGGGCAAGCGGCGATCAAAGATTACCTGCTGAGTCCGCATTCCAACGACGCAAAGGACCGCCTCGATTCGTGGATGGAGAAGCTCGGATTCGGAGATCAGCTTCAGAGCGAAGGACTGTTTGTGGATAAGACAAAAGCTGCGGAAGCCTATCAGATCAGCTTTTACGAGGGCGGAACGATTCCATCCATTAACCTCAAAGACGTGGGCTATGGGGCGTCTCAGGTACTTCCGGTCATCCTTCAATCGTTCTTTGCCCCGAAAGATTCGACGGTGATCATCGAACAACCCGAACTCCATCTCCACCCGGCGGCCCAGGCTGAGCTTGCCGACCTTTTTGTTGAGCTGGCAGGAAACGCGATGGGGGCCAGTGGCATGGGGCGGTCACCGCGCTTTCTGATCGAAACGCACAGTGAAATGTTCCTGCTTCCAACCAGGGTCAGGCTCGCCAGGACTTCACAGGGGTGTGAACAAAAGTATTTGTTAAGTGAAGGGGATTTTGTCTGCTATTTCGTTCACCGGGATCGACGCACCGGCATAAGCAAAGTCGAGCAGATCACCTTTGACACTAAAGGCCGTTATGTCACTCTCCCTGTCGGCTTCGAAGAGTTCTTCGGCCAGGATTTCGATGAATTGCGGGCGCTTGACAAGGCTCGCCTGCCTGCTAATGCGGAGCTTGCAGATGATGACAGTGGCAGTTGACACCAATATCCTTCTCAGCCGCGATGACGAGGGCTGCCTCGAGTTTTTCCAATATCTTAAGATGGACTCGCCCAGTCCGAGTTTTTATGTGGCCTTGGACAAAAACGGTGAGATTTTACGAGAATACGAGAAGTACGGCTACGGCAGAGAATCCTGGATCAGGCAGGTACTGAAGCGCATTTGGGACAAGCCGGATCATTACGCAATGCGCATTGATTACGATTTCCAGCCTGACCAGGAAAAAATCCTCTCTCAGGTGGGTTGTGAAAAGCCGATTGAACCGCAATTGATCGGGCTTGCATCTATTAGGCCAGAGATAATGGCGATCTACCCCCGTGATATTCAGCGGAAAATACCAAGAGAGTATCCAAGGCAGCTTAGACGATTACAGGCGTTAGGGCTGGCGAGAAACATGCTCCCCCTGGGAGAGGCGCTAAAGCGCATCCGCATTCCTCATGTGGACTTCAAGACGCGAGAGGATCTTGAGAGCTTTCTGGACTATCATTGCTCGGTTGAGGGGGTCCGGACGGAAAGCGAAATCCACGAATTTAAGGGGCCGGGGAAAATCCTTACCTATGAAATGCTCGTCGATATAGCTGAAGCAGTCTGCTGCCTCATCAACAAGCGAGGAGGGTGGATATTCGTCGGCGTGAACAAAGATGGCCGGATTGCAGGGTTCTTGCCTATTTATAAACGTGGCGGCAAACCAGCTGTCAATGGAACCGATGAGATTCAAAACATCCTTCTTCAGGAGATAGGAAATATCCGTCCCAGCCCCGCACAGCTTGTTTCTATGTCGGCGGTTGGCGTCGGTAGAGGAAGAATTGTAATATCGATCTTTGTCAGGCCTGGAAGTCGAAAGAGGGGGGAGCTGCTCCGATGCTATCGAGGCAAGGCATATCAAAGAAGCGGCACCACATGCCCTGAGGTGGATGCCCAATTGGAGTAGCGGTTACGTTGTGACTCAGATCCGTAACTTCGCGGGCATCCCAGAGCGTAAGATTAGTAAGCCAATCGCCGCTTGCAATTTATTTGATC
>JBEKYG010000828.1:0-2793 GCA_049511215.1 Acidobacteriota bacterium
AACTGGGATCTTGATTCTTCGGCGGCAGCGCATCGGTCGGCTGAACCGCAGCCGATGCGACAGCACGAGCCCGGGCCCGGCGCACATTGGAGAATGCGCCGCAGTAACGCACCAACTGCTGTCCGGGATCCGGAATATGGACGCACAAAGCGGCCAGGAAATCGAGTGCGGAGAAAATCCGGGCTGCGGATGACTCGGCAGCGCCGCATCGGTCACGTTGCCGGCCATAGTAGGCAACGTGGCTGGTTTCGAGGCGGTAGCGCAGGCGATCGAGGGCAATTGGAGGATGCAACCATGTAGCTGGCCAGGCGTTGCCGTGAGTCGTGGTCGTCGTGGGCAATCGGCTCGCCCCGGAATACGGAAAATCCCGGATGCCTCCAGCTTTGCAGGATTTCCACCAGACGTGAGGCACCGGCCCATCCCCACCGAAAGTGGCGCGATTACTCTTCCGGGTCCATGATATCGCCGGTGAAGCCGGACGGTGAAGCGATCATGAAATGGAATCCCTAAGGACCGCCGCACTTGCGGCTGAGCGTTTCCATGACAGACCGGATGCGGGCGGGACTGTCATTCGGACCGGAGACGTAGAAGGGCTTACCGTTTTCACCAAACTCGAATTCCCGGACGCAGTCACCGGAATCGAGGTCGCCAAACAGCGGCTTGGCCGAGTGGTAGTCCGGGTCGGGCGAAAAACCCAGATTCGCAGCATAGGCGAGCGCTCCTTCGACCAGCTTCCGCAGGCATTCAGGACGCGCCTGGACAAAATTCTCGCTTCCTCGAAATCTCGCCAGGAAATCAGCATAAGCAGCTGCGTGCATCGTGCGGCTGAAGGCGCTCTTGATCCCCATGCATCCGGTGTCGACGAGGAACACGGCGACGGCGATGGACTCACCCAACTTTCGGGAGAGTATCACGGTGCCTTGCCTCGTGCTCCGAATGGCATCCGAAATCAGGGCCTCGTGGACGGGCCCCGTCCGGGCGGAAGGGTGAAAGCCAGAAGTCGCCACGGCTCTTGGCGTTGCTGATGCCCGCATGGCTTTGGCCCGCGCACTGGCTTGAGCAGCCTTCCTGGCAAGCTGTCTCTGCCGCTTCCGCTGATTGACGGCCATCTCTCTCCCCCTCGCAGTCCAGCCATGATTTTACTCTTTCCTCGGCGCGGCTTCCCATAGGAATCGCTCAATGGAACAGCTCGCAGGACTCTCCTGACGGGAGTCTGGAAGCGCACCCTTTGTACCGTCTCGCGATGTCATGTCCTAAGGGGTCGCTTCAATCTGGAAGCGCGCCCCCTCGCTTTGCCACGGATGCTGCTGCGAAAAACCTTGTAGTGCTCCTTTACGCGTTCGACATAGGCGCTGTCGGTGAGCAGGAACTCCTTGAAGGCTTCCAGGATAGCCGGCGCCAGTTCCGACTGGGGGCTGAGGAGGTTCAGCACCGGACCCTGCAACTCGTCCAGATCTCTCGGGTCCTTGCTGCCCATCCAGCGCGCGTAAAACTCGCGATCCTCCCAGCCGTAGGCGATTACAGCCAGCGCCTCCTTGCTGTTAGGTGAGATTACATAGAAGAAGGCGCGGCGGCAGTCACAGCCCGGCTCGTCGCAGAACATCTCGAGGAACGCATATTCGCCGGGGGGAAGCCCGGCGGATGTCCTGCGCAGGATCGTTATGGTTCGCGTCTCGCGCAGTGCGAGCTCGCGGAATCGCGTATAAAGGGCGGCATATCCCATTGCTTTTCCTTTCGGATCGGGTTCCCCCACAATGAGGATGTTCGATTATGGCCGTTTATTCGCGAAACTTCCAGTCCGGCTTTGGCGCACTGAGGATCGCGTTCGCCTTCCCCAGTTCGGCAGTAGCGGCCCTGAGACGGCCGCGCGGAGGTCTCAGGCGCGCCATGCCGTTCTGCTGCCATCCCATCATCGCCTGGCCCGGTGCCGCTCAGGCCGGGTTCCTCCCCACCGACGATCCCCGCGGCTGCAAAGACGCGCGACTTCACTCCGCGCGTGGCCGGTGACTTTCAGTTCGTCTGCTCGCATCAGATGTATCGAGGCATTATGAAGGTTCGACCATGAGACCGCGAGATACGCACATACTGATCCTATGTTCTGCGCTCGCCCTGGGGTGTGCCGTTGCCTGTTCGTCCGCTGACCGGCAGCCGGAAAGGGTGCCGCAGACGGCAAGCACGCCACCTGAGATTCCCAAGCCGGCGTTGCCGCCTTCTGTGCCTGCGAAGGATGTCGTCACCTCGGCCAAGTTGAAAGGCGGGGTAGAGATTCTCGGGATCGGATTGGCAGCAGAAGGGACTCTCATCTCAGTTTCCTACAAAGTCCCTCCGAGCGTGGCTCGCCGTATCCGCCAGGGCACCGTGTATGTTGTTGACGAGGCGAACAACAAATCTTATCGAGAAGTGCCAGTCATGCCGGCAATGGGACCGTAACTCCACTCACGACTTCGGCCGCGACATCATTCCCTGGCTGATCGAGCGTTACAACGTCAGCGCGCACCACTTTGTCGACGAAAACAAGAAGGAAGACCAGTACTGGCGGGATGTCGGAACCCTCGATGCGTACTACGAAGCCAATCTGGATCTGGTCGCGGTCAGCCCCCATTTCAATCTCTACGATAAGGAGTGGCCCATCCGCACCTACCAGGCGCAATTCCCTCCGGCCAAGTTTGTTTTCGCGCAAGAAGGCCAGCGCATGGGCGTTGCCCTCGACTCGATCGTGTCGGGAGGGTGCATCATCAGCGGCGGCAGAGTGGTAAACTCAGTCCTTTCGCCGGGTGTGCGCGTCAATAGCTA
>JBEKYG010000829.1:0-2792 GCA_049511215.1 Acidobacteriota bacterium
GAATATGGCATCCTGACTGCGGTACCGACGGAATTATCCCCTGCCGGGGGCGGCAAGATGTACACGTTCCGCATTATGATGTAGTCTTTTGCCGGCTCGAACGCGCTCGCGATCCCATCGCGACTGAGACGCACAGGGGGTCGTGTGTTTTACGCGAAGTTTAGTGGCGGAGGGCAATGCGCCCTGGACAGAGGGATTGCTCTCGGATGCCCGGCGCGCGGTTTCACGCTCGCCAACGCAAACCCACGGCCACAAACAGCCAGGAGAAGGCTGTTCGCGATGCGCCGGGCGCATGAGGATTCTTTGCGCGATCCATCCACCCGAAGCGATCCGCAAGATTCTCGACTGCCTCGGCATCCCTTCCAGAGCGCCTCCGATTACCCACGCACTGCCGGAGCGCAAGATCGACGAGCTTGACTTTTCGGGAAATTGGGGACATCACCCTTTTTCGCCGGCAGAATCCCGGCAGGTTCGAGAAGGGATGGCGAAAAAGGGTGACGTCCCCAATTTCCTTATACCTTCTCACACGGCTTCCTTTGTGCCGTGTTCGATGAGCCAGCGCCAAGCAGGCTGGGCGCCAGGCACGAGGTCCACCAGGTTCGGCGAGTGCTCGTGGTAAAGCAGGACGCCGGCAGAACCATGGAGATGCCGCGCTCCGAATGCCATGGCCTCCCTCTCCCGGTGCACGGCCTCGGGATCAGTCAGACCCCAGCACGAGTTGACAAAAACGCGGCCTTCCGCATCGCAGAGATCGACCTCGCTGCCGTCCGAATAGTAATGCCACTCCTTGCTGCTGCGGCGGCACTCGAGGAAAATCGCGGTTTCCAGCTTATGCCCGAGATCGCGGCCGGCATCGGCCTTGAAGGCTGATATCAATCCCAAGTCGACCACATGCGTTTTCTTCGGATTGTGCGCTTGCTTGCGCAACGACTCCTCATGCCTGGGCAGCAGGAACACCAGACCTGAATCCTCAAGGATGCTCATATACTCAAACAGCGTATTCTTTGAAACCAACAAGCCCATGGACCGGAAGTCGCGGTGGAGCTTGCTCAGATTCAGCAAGCTCGAAGTGTTGCGGAAGCAATGCCGCACGAGGGCACGCATAAGTGGCTCGCTGCGGACGGCGTGACGTTCGACGAGGTCGCGGTAGAACATGACCGATGCGTACTCCTCAAGGATCAGAGGGCGCATGGCCGCCTCGGCCACGACGACTTCGGGAAACCCGCCCCATCTCAGATACTCTTCGAAAGCGGCCCGCGCCTGACTTTCGAAGCGGGCGCTGTGCGTGAGCGGCTTAATGCCGCGAAACGCCAGAAACTCGCGGAATCCCAAGGGAAAGACCTCGAATGTGATACTCCGTCCGCGCATCGCCGAGCCCAGGTCGCGCGAAAGCACGCGCGACGACGATCCGGTCACGAAGACAGAGACTTCCTCCGTGTCGCAGACGCGACGCACCCAACGTTCCCAGCCCGGCGCGTTCTGCACCTCGTCGAGGAACAGGTAGATCCGACCGCTTGCGGTCTCCGGAAACAGCTCGTGCAAACCGCGTAGTACCAGGTCGAGTTCAGCAGGCTGGATCGGCTGTATGCGGTCGTCCTCGAAGTTCAGGTAAACGATGCGCCGGCGGTCCACCCCGTTCGCCTGGAGGCGGCGGATGGTTTCGAAGAAAAGAAACGTTTTGCCGCACCGGCGCACCCCGGAAAGTCCGATCACTTTGCCGCTGTCGGTAGGCAGGACCAGTTCACGCGGTTTCGCCTCGGGCAGCCGCCGCTCGGAAAACTCGCGCAGGACATATTTGAGGTTGTCACTATTCATAGGGATGATTTGAACCAAAATCAGCTCTGAAAGCAAGATCAATTAGCAGGAGAACACGGAAGTGTTCCCTGCGGCCGACACGACACAGGGCCGCGCACCCCGAAACAGGGGCTCCGGCCACTGCATAACCGCCCTTGCGCTCCAGCAGACCCGCCACCAGATTGTTGATGCTTGCCAAAGTATGGGGATGCTCCTTTCTCGAACAGGCGCAGAAGCGCGGGGAGGGATTTGCCGCAAGCCTGGTTCGGAGGATGCAATCTGGTTCTCGTCAAGTTTGTCTTCTATATTCGATTTTCCGCCAGTTCCCTCAAAAATTCCTCAACAGGCAACGCATCGATGTCGTCTTCCGTGCGGAACGGGCGTTCGCCCAGGAACACGACAACCCGGCGGCGGATTCCGTTCAGTTCGGCGATGGCTGATTTTGGTGCCTCCCTCCCCTATTTTGGCCCTAACAGTTCTTTGGGAAGGCGACCTCAACTCCTCTAACGAGGGTAGCGGACGCCTTTTTCATTTTTCTCCCTTGAGAGGATTTGTCGTGCCGAATCTCATCGGACAGACGGTTTCTCACTACAAAGTCCTCGAGCACCTCGGCGGCGGAGGAATGGGTGTCGTCTACGAGGCCTGGGTTCCAGGGAGTCGCGGCAGCCGGGCCGAAGTTGACAACGGCCCCCATTTCGGAAGCAGGGCAACCTCCAGCCCGGCTCCGACCCCAGGAATTGCAGCTTGTTTTTTCTGTGCGCCCGGCCTCGATCGATAATCAAAGAAAACGAACTCTGGAGGCAAAGGGAGCAAATCCTTTGGGACAGCGTGCCTCCAAGACTGGAATATCCACGGCCTTTGCCAGACATGCGTATATGTCTCTGAGTGCCTCTTGTTTTTGGCTGGCCTTATGAAGATCCGTGCATCTTTGTTTTGGATCTTCGATCTCTTCAGGGTTGGCCTGCCGTGCCACAGGATAGCCAAGTACAGACGTCAAG
>JBEKYG010000830.1:0-2783 GCA_049511215.1 Acidobacteriota bacterium
GCCTTCCCCAGAAGGTATTTCTAACACACAGGACCTTCTCTCAGCAATGGCTATCGGATGCTGGCTGCGATTCAGACAGTGCAAGAAAAAAAGCGGCCACGAATAACATTAGGCAGCAGAGAGGGAGGAGAGGCGCCTGACGCTGCGGCTCAGCTGCGGCGCGCAGAGCCGTCCGTTGCAGCGGCTTGTTGGGCAGCCTTCTCTGATAACCGTTGGAGAAACGGATCATTGCAGTGGTGCGATCGAAACCACTGGACCAACTCGTCGTCTGTCTAGGTCGCAATCTCCCCACTGAGCCTGTCTCGAATTTGACGCGTGCTCCGCGATAAATCTCAAAGTCACCCGATGGATGGTTGATCCAGATGTGCCACTTGCCGTCAATGATCTGTACATGTTGGTGCCACCGCATTCGCAATGGCGAGAAGTGTGCACTGGGCTGAATAGAACGGGCCAAGCCCGCCCAGAACGAATCCCACGACTCCCCCCACAACCCTTTTGTGAGGGCAAGTCCGTTGTTGCTACACTGGAGTAACCGCGGACCCGCGAGGGCTAACGCGCGGCATCAGCGGCGGTGCGGAGCGCCGTCCGCCGCATGCCGTTGTTGGGCTGACGTTTGCTTACTGCACCACTCTCATCGCTGGAGCCAGCCCGAGCGTCTGCAGGACGATGGTTCCCGCGATACATCCGATGACGGCAAGCGCCACCACTACCCAGATGCGCTTGAGGGACACGCCGTTGGCGGCCGCTCCAAGGACAGCGCCTGCGAGCCCCAGCTCGATCGCCTGGCCGATCCACCAGCCCACGAGAAGCGGTAACCCCGCAGTGCTGATCGAATACAAACCGATCGCAAGCGCACCCCAGATGACCCAGCCGACGATGCCCCCATGTCGGAGTCCCGAAGCGACTCCACGTATTTCCAGGCGGTGAAAGAGCCAGTAGAGGCTGAAGGTAAGAACGAGAAACGAAAGATAGCCCAGTGGAATGCGGCGAAAGGCCTCTTCTGGCTGAAGAAGGAACGGGCTTGGCTCAACATAGAGCTTCGCCAAAAGCCCCGCATGTAAAAACAGGTCGAAGCCCAAGGACAGAACCCATGCGGCCCCGACTGTGCTTAGCATGTGAAAGGCCCCCATCTTCCCCGGGGCGGCATCACCAGACCCCGGTTCGGAGGTTCTGTCTGGCCGCATCACATCCCTCCCGCAGCGAGCATGTGGCTTTGGTCGTACGGCCTAACGCCATGCCGCTCAGCCGCGAGCGGCGCGTCCGCTGCAACGGACGGTTGGGCGTCTCCCTTCTCAAGCACCCAAATCATCACCGGGCTCCGGATGGCATCGAATGGAGAGCGATCGTAGTTTCCATAGAGTTCGAGAACACGGAATCCAGCATCTCGCGCCATGGATTCGAAATGATCCTTTTCGACGAACGCGAACTCCATCGGTAACAGCTTCTTTGAGCGTAGGTGCCCGTCATTCCCGAAAAACTCGAAGAATTGCAGGCGCGTAACCACCGGGCACCCTCCCTGTTCGAAGCCCGAAACAACAAGTGTGCCATCCTGCGTTGGAAACCGTCCAACGATTCGCAACACTCCATCGACCTGGGTTCGGCGAACGACGGGATTGTGGAGCGTGCAAACGAAGCGTCCGCCCGGGGTGAGGCACGCGAACACAGCCGAGAGCACTTGACGCTGACGCTCCTCGCCTACGATCTCCATGAAAGACTGGAAGGGCAGAATTGCATGCTGAAACGATGTCTGGAGCCGAAGATGACAGACGTCGGCGCACCGGAGCTCAGCGTGCAGACCACGTTCCTTCAACTTCCGAGACAGAACATCAAGCATGCCTTGAGAACCGTCGACGCAGGTCAAACGCACCCCCGCCTGGACTAATGGGAGTGAAAGCCGGCCCGTGCCTGCGGTCAGTTCCAGAACCGGTCCCTCTACATTCGCCGTTTCCGACAGGAAGAACGGAATGTCGTAGTCCGCCGTCACGTACAGGTCGTAGATCTCCGCGACGCTGTCGTAGTCGATCTGCAGATTGCTCATGACTTGGTCCGAGACGCCCGACGACATGGTCAAGTTCGAGCAAGAACGCCTGCCCTACCACAGGGCTACGCTCAGCATACCACGCCGCCGACACGAGAACTTCCTTCTCAGCTTCAGGATGGAACCTGAGTTCAAGATTTATTTAGGAGCCGAAGAAGCTTAGCTCGAACCTGCTCCCAGGAAACGGTTTTTACGACACCCGAGTCCAGCTCCTGTAAACGCCGCTCGATCTCACTAAGCCATACAGATTCAACGTCCATTTCGTGTTCGCTCTCAAGGCTTTCGATCAATAGACCAGCCAGCGTTGCTCGCTCGCTATCGGGCAAGTCGGAAGCGCGCTTGAAAAGTTCAGCCACTTCCTTAGTCATGGCCAAATCTTATCATACCTGCGGAAAAAGCGGGGAGCTTGAGTGCCTAAAAAGACCATTGCTACATCGAGCAATCCCTCTAACTTAAATTATACGGGTCTCGATAACTGGATAGGCCGCTGGTTGGCGCCTGCTTATTCCATCGAGACTGGATCATCAAAATAGCAATTTCATTAACAATCAACCGGTCATGCGTGATCCAATTGGCGGCTTATCCAGATACGCCGCGAGCCCCGCCCACTTAGGGCCTGTCAGTGAATAACGTTTACACTTTGGCGCGAGCGCCGGGCGGGCAGATGCAAGGCGCCGCGACGCAGGCGATGTGATGACATCGTCGAGGAGCGGCAACGCCGCAGATGCCCGCCCGCCGCCGCGCC
>JBEKYG010000831.1:0-2782 GCA_049511215.1 Acidobacteriota bacterium
CACACCTGGTAGCCGTTGAGATCGGGCAGCATCACATCGAGTACGATGCAGTCCGGCACTTCCTTAGTCAGGTGTTGAAGGCCTACTTTCCCACTGGCAGCGGTTGTTACCTGGTAGCCCTCAAATTCCAGAATGTCTTTGAGCCCGCGGGCCATCTCGGGTTCATCTTCGACAATGAGGATTCGCTGCATTCAATTCACCCACTTTAGCCCGCAATATTCATGGAGCTTCTACCGCGGCCGCGGATCTGAGCATTCTAACGGGCGTCCTCGGGCCTCGCCCCCTGCGACGTAGTGTTGAACTACGCCTCGGGGTCTCGGTCCTGCGGGTGCCCGTGATAATGCCCATCTGCGCGCCCTCGCTACGAACCTTCATGAATAATGTGGGCTAGGATCGGAATGCAGGCGGATCGTTACCTGCCTGCATCCGCGTTCATCCGTGGTTCCGTGTTGAGAGTCTTCAATTTCGATGACGGCTCCTGCTCTTCCCGTATCGGTATCCTCAAAGTGAAGGTGCTTCCATGGCCGACCTCACTTTCCACGATGATCTCGCCGTCATGCATTTCGGCCACCTTCTTGGTAATAGAAAGCCCAATGCCGCTGCCGCGAATCTTCTTGACGCTAGCGCTACTGCCGCGGAAAAACTTCTCGAAGATCTTCTGTCGCTCCGTTGCCGGAATACCCAAGCCTTCGTCTCTTACCGCAAGGTCGATAGTCCCGTTCCTCTGGCCAAGGCTCACTGTAACCTGTTTGTGTTCGCCCGAATATTTGACTGCATTGTCGAGGAGGTTGAAAAAGGCCATGCTGATCGCATTCGGGTCAGCCGTCGTATCAGGAATATTGCTGTCCACATGCGTGATCAGCTCGAAGCCATCCTTCTGCATCTGGTGCCGGTAAGCTTCCAACTCTTTGGTTATCAGCTGGGTGATGTTGGTTTTTTCGAAATTCAGGCTGTGCCCTTCCCGCTCCAAGCGAGCAAAATCCAGCAGGTTGGCAATCAGGCGGCCCATGCGATCGCTTTCGTTGTGAATGATGCTGTAATACTCCTGCCTCACCGCGTCGCTCTTGACTCGGTTGGTGACGAGGATTTCGCTGAACATGCGGATGAGCGACAGGGGGGTCTTCAGCTCATGACTGACGTTGCTGATGAAGTCCTCCTTGAGCTGGGTCAGCTGCCGTTCCTTCCTGCCGGCAACATAAATGATCGCCAGGCTGCAGAAGATCATCGTCATGCTCAAGATTATCAGGAACAGGTTCGCCCGCCGCTGGTTCGCTGCCGTCCGTTCCATCTCTGTATAGTTGCGCGGTACCACCTGAAGCAGCCATTTATAGAGGGTGGTCGGAAAGCGCGTTTCAAAGAAATACTTGCTTCGGGGGATTGGCTGGGAATAGACGCCGTTGTTGTCGAAGTCCACAATGCTCACGTAAAAAACCGCCTGCATGTCTCGCACGTACTTGTCCACCAAGGCAAGGGTTTTCTCGATGTTCATCTGAAAGAAGACGAGGTATTGTTCGCCTCGGAAGTTTTCCTTCAGCACATAGGAAGCGAAGAAGTAGTTGTCTGGGCGTTCCTTGTGCAAATGGTTCGTTTGATTGATTACCAGGCGATTTGGATTAAGATTGAGCTCGTTGAAGCTGGTGCGGACGGCTCCCCACGAGTTTTTGATCTCAGGGGAGTAGGGCGGATAGACCGGCGTATCATTTTCGAGACGGAAAATGAATACGTGGTCGACGTTAAAATCTCCGCTCTCGATGTTCGCGGCGGTTGACTTCCAGGTTGATGGGGCATCAATATCGATCAGCTCGGACAGGATGCCGTCGTTTTCAATTATCTTTTGCTCGATTCGATCCACGCACTGGCTCGCCAGCCTCATGTTGCTCTGAACCAGGTTTGTGTCGACGAGGTTTTCCTTACCCACCCCCCATTGGACATAGCTAAAATAGCTCAGGACGGCCGTCGAGATAGCAATGAGACCGATCGCGATGGCCACTGCTGTGGTGTTGTAACGGAAAGACCTTTTCATCGGGCCCTATTCTAACACGCACGAACAGAGAAGAGTTCAATGCGTTGCATCGTCAGGTTCCCGGAGTGAGTCCCCCTAATCTCCAAGACCTGGAAGAAGCTCGAAGTATCCTCCTCGAGGTGCTAGAAGCCTCGGGAGCCCGTCCCAGAAATTAGCAGGGGCTCCCAGCTTTCAATTCTCGCCAGGTTTCTACGGCGGCGTCGGATCCTGGCATGTCCGGTGCGCTCCGTCGGGCTCCTCGAGGTACTATTACTGATCAGTTCATAAGTAGGTTGACATTTGGCCGCATCAAAAAGAAAGACGAACAATATATATCTGTCGGTATCGGTATCGGGGTCGCAATCGCAGTCGCAGTCGCAATCGGTTGTGTGGGTCTGCAAAAGCCGATAGCGACTGCGATTGCGACCCCGATACCGATACCGATGATCGCCGCCCAAAGCAAACATGACCTCCGCCGAGCTCCTCTTTCTTGGGTCCAATGTCTACCTATTTGTGAGCTGATTAGCGAGTACGCCTGCGGAGCCCTCGGTCGCGCGCCTTGTATCCATGCCCGTCTGCGCCGCCTCGCTATGAAACCTGGTGAGAAGCGCGGGCTAGCGGTTTGATCGTTGATCCAGAGATGCAATCCAGCCGAGAGATCTGTCGAGAATGGACATCACTTCCGGAATCTTGTTGCTAAATCTGTGATTGGAGGCATCTACGGCGATGAAGCGCTTAGGCTCCGGCGCTGCGGCAAACAGGGCGCGCACATTGTCGATC
>JBEKYG010000832.1:0-2782 GCA_049511215.1 Acidobacteriota bacterium
CCCCGAAAACCCGGTTACCACGCGGTAATGCTTTGACAGTACCGATTTCACGAACTCAATGATGTCCGGATCATCGTCGACCGCCAGCACCGTCTTCATTCCTGCCATGATGTCCTCCTGAGCGCGTTCCCTCATAGGCCATTCGACCTTGCCGGACAAGCGAAAAGAGGGTAGAGGCAGAACCGGCCGATGGCCACCCTGGCCAGAAAATTAATGGCGGCAAAATTCGGGTGCGAAGCCGCCGGGATGTGGTATGCGACGTCCACCTCCTTTGAGTCTCCAGCCGCTCCGCCGCTGCTATACAGAACAACATATATTCCGCCGCATGCTGGGCAATCGAATGTTATCTAAATTTCGTGAGACACACATAAGAACCGGGAAGCGATTCTTGGTGCTCGCCAGTGTGATTTTGTCGCCATTCAGGCCCGAAGGGCCGGCAATGAACAGGCCCGGCCGCAAGGCCGGGATAGGGATTGCAGAGAGATGGAGCGCCGAAGGCGCGGCACCTGAAATTTCAATAGTGCCGCGCCTTCGGCGCTCGATTATTCATCCGGAATCGGATCCCGGCCTTACGGCCGGGCCTACGAGCTGCCGGCCCTTCGGGCCTCAAAGACCATTTTCTCAAGAGACCCCCCAAACGTGTCGCACGCCCGAAGTGATCTTTGTTATGAGACATTATTCATGACGCTGCGTATAATATGGTGCGTATGCGTGGAAAAACAGCTGCCGCCGTGATCATCGGGAATGAGATCCTCACCGGCAAGACAGAAGACCGGAACTCGATTTTTCTCATCCACGAGCTTCACAAACTGGGAGTGTCTCTGCGCCGCGTCGTGATCATCCCTGACGACGTGGAAGCAATTGCCCAGACGGTGAAAGATTGCGCCTCAGAGGTCGACCATGTTTTCACCTCGGGCGGTGTGGGTCCCACGCACGACGATGTGACGATCGAGGGAGTCGCAAAAGCATTCGGGCGAGCGATCGTGCGACATCCCGGACTCGTCGCTGTAATCCACGGCTACTTCGGCAGCAGCATGGACGAGGCACGCCTGCGCATGGCGGATGCGCCCGAGGGTTCGGAGCTGATCTACGCCGCGAACATGGGCTGGCCGGTGCTGGCAACCGAGAATGTTTATATCCTCCCAGGCGTTCCGGAAATCTTTCGCGCCAAGTTCCAAGCCATGCGCGAGCGCTTTCGCACGGACCCCTTCCACACCAAAGTGGTTTTTACTCGCGAGGACGAGTTCGACCTTGCCCCACGATTGAACCAGGTTGCAACCTTGAACCCCGGTGTGGCCATCGGTTCCTACCCAAACTTTGAAAGCGGTGATTACCGCGTAAAGATCACGGTCGAGGCAAATGAAACCGAAGCCGTAGAGCGCGCGAAAACCTTGTTGATCAGTCTTCTCAAACCCTCCTGCGTGGTCCGCACCGAATAGAAACGGCGCGAGCCGCAAACAGGGGCTTCCGAATCCCAACTCGTCCTGCCTTAATAAAAGTCGGAAAGGCCTTTTACCGCCAAGACTCCAAGGCGCCAAGGAATTTAATTTTTGATTTTTTGGCGTCTTAGAGTCTTGGCGGTAAGTTTTTTGTTGCGGTTCTGCCGCTTCCTCTTTTTTTCGTAGTTTCTGCTAATCGTGGTTTCGGAGCATCAGCTCGGCGGGATATGGATTCAGATAGGTCTGCTGCTGCACCCAGGGGACCGGGTGACGACGGAGATGATGAAAAAGGAGGGTCATGGGCACTACCAACGGCACGAGTCCTTTACGATATTCGTCGATGCTCGCTATAAGTTCGGCCTTGTGGCTCGCGTCAATCTCGTTCTTCAGGAAACCGAGGATGTGAAGAAGAACGTTCGCGTGTTTCCTCTGAGTAGCTCGAACATGCAGTGCCTCCATGAAGAGCAGGCCGTACTCGTTGAGCACATCGGTCATTTTCCGCTTGCCCATGTTGGCAACCAAGCGTCCCAGCTTTCGGTATTGCTCGTCCCCATGGGATGAGAGCGTCAACTTATGCCTCGTGTGAAAGTTCACCAGATCACTAGCCCTCGGTTCTGCTTTCACGAATTCCTGCCAGCGATGGTACGCAAAAACGCGCTCGACAAAGTTTTCGCGGATGCGCATGTCGTGCAGGCGCCCCTCCTCTTCGACTGGGAGCATGGGGAATCGGCGCATCAGCAACCCGGCATAGATTCCACTCCCTGGACGCTGGGCCGGTCCGCTCTCACCATAGACGCGCACCCGCTCCATACCACATGAGGGTGAATCTTTCTTGAGTATGTACCCGTGCAGGTTTAGCTGAGCAAGTTCATGGAGACGCTTGTCGGCCCAGCGCGTCATGGTTTGCGTGTGGTCCGTTCCGGATTTTAGCGCAACGAGACGAGGGCTTTTGGCACTCCCGATCAAACGGAGGCTCTCTCGTGGGGCGCCCAGCCCAATTTCCATTTCCGGACAGACGGGAACCCATTCAAAGTATCTCCCAAGCGTTTCCGTGATCAACGTGTCGAGCTTGTGCCCGCCGTCGAACCGAACATTCTGCCCCAGGAGACAGCTGCTGACGCCCACCCGAAACTCCGGCTTTTCCATACTGCAATGGTACCAAGGAAATCCGGTGACAGGATACGGATTTCCTAATCTCCCAAGAAATGAATCCCTCTCCTGATTCTAATTCGCTTCCAAGATGAGACTAATTATGGTACTGTTTCTTTATGGCAAGACCACGAAGAACTGACCATCAATTAGTCGCGGCCGCACGGCAAGCTGTGCGGCAGACCGAGGACATT
>JBEKYG010000833.1:0-2781 GCA_049511215.1 Acidobacteriota bacterium
CGGGTGGCTCCTCGAACGTCATGCCGGTTCCCGGTGCTTCGGCGCAGCACAGTGATGGTGTGGTCCACCTGCCTGATGCTCTCTGTGAATCTGGCGGTGGCACAGCCACGTGCCGCGCACCTCAGGGGTGCGGCCGTCGACGAAAATGGCTCTCCGGTTCGGGCCGTTGAAGTAGTTCTCCAACCTGCCGGCGGGCAAACACAAGCGGTCTATACCGATGCTGCGGGCCGCTTCGAGTTCTCTGCTCTTGCCTCCGGCGAGTATCGGTTGAGCCTGGCCAAGTCCGGATTTTTCCATATCTCCCAACAGCCGATTCAGATCAAGGAGGGAGAGAACGAAATCTCGGTCGTGCTCAACCACGAAACCGAACTGCATGAGAATGTGGAAGTCAGTTCGACCACCCAAGTCATCAAACCCCAGGATACCGCGCACGAAGAGGCCCTGGTGGCCCGCGCGATCCGAGACATACCGGTTCCGGCCACCCACGATTTAAACAACAGCCTTCCTGCCCTGCCGCAGGTTGTGCGTGACAATTCCGGAAATCTTCATGTAGCCGGCGGCCGCGCGGGCGAGGCCCAATACATCCTGGATGGTTTCGACATCGGAGACCCGGTGAGCGGAGAATTGACAGCCCGAATTAATGTCGATAGCGTGCGGGTCGCTGAAGTCGAGACCGGCCGCTACGCCACTCAGTACGGACGCGCAGGTGTCGGCACGCTGGCCCTGGATACCCTCGTCGGCGACGATCAGTGGCGCGAGAGCATGACGAATTTCATTCCGGGAGTGAACGTCGACAGTGGCGTTCGTTTCGGAAACTGGTACCCGCGATTTACGGTTTCGGGGCCGCTGCAGAAGGGGCATGCCTGGTTCTCCGAAGCTCTGAGCATCCAGCACACTCTCAAGGTGATCAAGGATTTGCCGCAGAACGGCGGTGCCACCACCCAGTGGTCCGGCGATAACCTGCTGCGTGCTCAGGTGAACCTGAGTCCCACTAATATGCTCCAAGGCAGCTTCCTCAAGGCCCGTGGCAAGGAAGCATGTTTAGCTACACAGGCCAATAAAGCACTTCCTACAAATAGGGATCATATCAGCTGGGCAGTCACTCGAAGTCAATCGGCTGGGAAAGTTGAGGATAACCAGATGCGCGAAGTTAACATAAAACCCCAACTCAGAAGCTGGCCCAGCCCTTGGAGCTGAACTCCGGTCGTTGGAATGCCAGGCGGGCGTTCTCCCACTTCTGCTCGAACATGAGGATTTCCGCCCCTCGGAGCTCTCTTCGCTGTATGAAACGGTGAGCCAATCTTAGCGTGATGCTATAAGGGCTATGGCCTTCTGTCAGCAGCCGATCCGCTGGTCTTATGGGGCCGAGTTCTGTATCCGATTGCTCCCGCTGTAGACGAACGGGAGCAATGGGACCTGCGGTCGTCATAGGACGGCCGTGGGCCAGGGGCCGGACAGACCTGCCGGACGATGGATTTGTCTGCCCCGCCACCCCTTTCCGGGTGTAGAATCCTGCCAGAGCAGAATATATCTGTGATCTAGAGGTCGGGAAGTCAACATACTCTCTCAAGTAAGTTGAGGACCCGGGAGGGCAGACGAGCGGACGCCTTGGAGCGGGCGTCGATCGAACGCGGCTTGTTCGTCCTACCGCGACCGCTGGCCGCAACCAAACAGGTGAAAGGAGATCGAGGCCGGAAACTTGCAGAAAAGCAAAGAAGTCACAGATATAGACTCTATCCGCCGCTCAGTTCACCGGCTGGACCCGCTATGACGAGAATTCCGTATTGCCTGTGAACCGGGCGGCAGAGATTTTCCGTAAACGGAAGGACTGGAACAACGTGGCGAAGGCCCTGGATCTGTCGGTGTACATCGATCATAATCATCCAAAAGTTCAATCGCTGTTCAGGGAATCGGCAGTTGAAGCAGCGAGCTAGCCCGCAGCGATCGCGGCATTGCAGGTTCTCTTCGGGTTGAATCCGCCTGATCCGGCCGCCGCACATTACAATCTTACGCAGGCATATTTCGGCGCCGGGAAAAGGGCAGGGGCAAAACGCGAGCCGCTGCGGGCACTCGGGATCGCGCCTACTTACGAGAAGGCGCAGCAGCTCCTGTTGAAGCTCAATGGGAGAAAGCAGGTCCAGCGGGGCCGCCTGACCTGCCTGGAGATGGGAAGTAATTGAAGAATCTGGGGAGATATTCGGTGAAAGTGATCCGATGGGTTGCCGAGCATCGGTTTGGGGATGGCGCCACCGCGCGTTTGCTCAGGCGCAAAGCCGTTTGGCCACTGCTTGCGGTTGCGCTGCTTGCGGCGGCCGTTTGGTGGGCGCACGCGCAGCAAGAGTTGCCGCGCAACGAGACCAAGTTTACCTTTGGCCGCGTCAAGTTCACGTACCCGCCCTCCCCGCCTTCGCACCGCTGGCCGGGAGCGATCGGCGATGGCAATGGCCCTCCCTGGAGCCATGATTGGCCGCGGTCCGAGGAGAATTTCATGAAGATCATGGCCGAAGTGACCAAGCTCGACGTGAATCCCGGCGGCCACATCTTTACTTTTGAAAGCGACGACTGTTTCAAATACCCGATCGCCTATCTCTGCGAAGTCGGCTATATCGAGCTTTCGGATAAAGAAGCCCACAACATGAGGGAGTATCTCCTTCGGGGCGGTTTTCTGATCGTGGATGACTTCCGTGGCCCCCGGGAATGGTCCAATTTCGAATATGAACTCAGGATGGTCTTCCCCGAACGCTCCTTGGAACGACTGTCCCCCAAGGAGCCGATCTTCAA
>JBEKYG010000834.1:0-2779 GCA_049511215.1 Acidobacteriota bacterium
GAGACTCATCCGGAAAGCCTCTTTTTCGCGATTTCACGGCCCAGAAGTCCTTTGTTTTCAATGTCGTCATTCGCAAGAAACGGCCTTTCCGGATGAGTCTCTAGGAGCCTGTCCGAGAATTACGAGGGGCTCCTTGTAATTCTCGAACAGGCTCCTGGAATTCATATCCTCGACATCGTGTTCTCTTACAATACGGAAAGGAGACTCATGGAGATCCAATTTCTCGGCGCGGCTCGGACCATTACCGGATCGATGCATCGAGTGAAGGCGAACGGAAAGCAGTTCCTGCTCGACTGCGGCACCTATGAAGGCCCGCGAACGCAATCGCGCGATAGAAATGTGCTGACAGCCTTTTTCGATCCGGCAAAGATCGACTTTGTTATCCTCTCCCACGCACACATAGATCATTGCGGGAACCTGCCCTCGCTGGTGAAACAGGGCTTTCGTGGTCACATATTCTCCACTCCGGCCACCATGGACCTATGCTCCGTGATTTTGTCGAACAACGCGATTTCGCTGGAGAGGGACTGCGAGTATCTTAACAGGAAACGCTCCCAGCAGGACCCTTTGCACGAGCCTCTCTACCAACTTCAGGATATCGGCGAAACGTTGAAGCGTTTTGTCTGCATTAGCACCGATTTTGTGAAATTGTAGCCTGGCACCGATTTTGCCAATAGGTCCCGGCCGCCGGCCGGGACCTACCTTATTTGAGCCCCTCAACCAGATATAGATCGGTCAGGTATCGTCCCACCTCATAGACCATAGTCTTCCCGTCAGGCGTCAGGCCACAAACAGGGCGGTACCACATGCCCGCTGCATCCGGGGGCTCAATTTGCTTTGTTGCCGTCATGACCCCGGTCGCCAGATCGAACCGGACAATTAAGGTGCCCAGTCGGTCGGGCAGATTGCGGGCGACGAAAAGCGCGCGTCCATCGCTGCTCCAGCCGATTGGCCAATCCGTTTCACCCAAATTCTGCAGTAAGACGGGCGCACCGCCCTCGAGCGGAATTACATTGGGCTTCCCTTCGGCCTGTACTGCGGTGAACCATTTTGGGTCCGGCGAGACACGAACACCATACTCTGTGATCAAAGACGGAACGGGTGCTTTGATGCGTCGCGGAGTGAGTCCCGCCACCTCCTGAACATAACACGCCGGCGCCTGCCCGCCCTCCTCAGCGATAAAAAGGATCCTTTTGCCATCCGGAAACCAACCTCCCGTGAGATACCGGAACCCTGCGACTGTCAAATTTCGGGTCTCTGGGCCCCCGGTCGGGAAGAGCATGAGTTGGCTGGATTCTGATGGGAAAATCGTGAGCACCCATTGGCCGTCGGGTGAGAGTTGAACGCCGGACCCATGGCCGAGAGACACGCATGTCGGATCGTCGATCCGCCTGACACCGACTTCGTAGTTCGGCCCGGAGCCTTCGTCATAGCGTGTAAACAGAACTGTTTTCCCGTCCATGGATAGGTCATGAAGGCCCGCGTTCGAAAGCCATGAGATGTTGCGTTGGCGGAATTCGCCGGGGCCGAGCAAGTAGGCCTCGCTTCGGCTCGTGGTGGCGGTGACCAGTACCTTGCCGTCCGGAAATGTATCAAGAATAATCAAGTCAATCGGAACGGACCAAATCTGTCTCAGAATGCGTTCAGGTGTGACCCCTATCAGTTCGCACCGTCCGCCCATGTTAGCAGTAAACCAGATCTCCCTGCCATCGGGTGACCACGCCAGCCCTTCTTCTCCAGCCCATTCCGCAGTCAGACGCTGCTTCCTGCCGTCAATCGTAACGATCGCGACATAACCGCGATTGTCGCCGAGCCGTGGACGGTCGAGATACGCAACCACATCCCCTGCCGGCGAGATGCGGGGGTGGCTGATGTATCCGGCTGTCATCGTCTCTTTCAGGACCTTTCCTATCGGAAACTCGAGCCGGTCTTTCCCGTCCACGCGCCTTACAATGGCAGGTCCGCTGCCATCGGCAAACCAATCGGCCGATCTGACATGCTCCAGAATCTTGCGGGACGATCCACCTACGATCGGTGCAAATGCAAGCGTTCCCTCAAACATCCACGCCACATTCCGTCGGTCGAGTGAAATCGCCATCTGACCATTAGGGGAAATGGCGAGAACATCGGCGTTGGGCAACGGGAGATCGTTCGACTGCGGATCGCCGAGGCGGGTTTGAAAAACGCGTTACGGCAACCCATTCCACGATGCGCCATAAATCACCGTCTTGCCATCGGGAGTTAACCGTGCGTTTCTCACCGTGCCGCGATCAAACGTCAACCGCGTCAAGCGTGGCGACGATAAAGGAGCGGAGCGCGGGATCATGAACCAACCAATGCCGATGCCGGCCGAAATGAGGACCAGCGCTCCAATTGCAGCAAGCACAAGATTCCTGCTTTTTCGTGGCACCTTGACCGGACCGGCGATCGGAGCCAAGGGACCGCTGCCCGCGCCCGAGATCGTTTCGAGCGCGAAGGCCAGGTCGCGGGCTGACTGGAAGCGTTCGTCCGGGCTCTTCTCCAGGCAGCGCCGCACGATCCGGTCCAAGGCCGGCGGCAGCGAAACGTTCGCGCGTGTCAGCTCCGGCGGGTCCTCCTTAAGAATCGCGTTCAGCGTCTCGACGGCCGAGGGCCCCGAGAATGCCCGGTGCCCGGAGAGCAGTTCATAGAGGATGGCGCCCAACGCGAAGATGTCGGCGCGCGTATCCACCGCCTGGCCGCGCACCTGCTCCGGCGCCATATACCCCACCGTGCCGAGCACTGTCCCCGGCGCGGTCAC
>JBEKYG010000835.1:0-2776 GCA_049511215.1 Acidobacteriota bacterium
CTGAGGATTCAAGGAGGCCAAAACATCCATGCAACCATAACCCTCGAGGAAGTGGAGGCGTTTCGCCGGCAGGACCAAAGCCAAAATCCGACAACCACCAGAGCACTCCGCACCCAGCCATGACCGAGCGTGAAGCGAGCCCCTAATATACTCCGGGAGCCGTTTGCCGCGAACCGAAATCGGACCTTGCGCCTTTTGAGAAGTTATCGATTGCAGTGGGGATTTTCCACGCTCCCTTAACCTTTCGACACAGCCGCAACTGAGACGGGTTTGGTTACGGGGCTTGTTTTGTCAGACCGCTTCGAGATCCAGAGGTTGATCGGCATCGGAGGAATGGCCCGGGTGTACCTTGCACAGGATAAGGTTTTGGAACGACCCGCGGCCGTGAAAGTGCTGCGTGAGGTCCTGAGCCGCGACACCGGATCGGTACGGCGGTTGGTAGAGGAGGCAAAGGCATCAATCCGGTTGGCATACCCCAATATCGTTCGGCTCGATGATTATCAGGACGCAGGAACGGTCAAGTTCCTGGCCATGGAATATGTGGAGGGGGAGACTCTAGCAGACCGGCTGGGCCGGGAGCGTAAATTGCCGGAGGAAGAGACGCGTCGGATCGCTATCAAGTCACGCAGGCGATGTGGGAATCATTGATGGGCGGCAATCCGAGCCATTACAAGGGAAAGACGCTTCCTGTTGAATGCGTTCGGCAACCCCGGGAGCGGGCTCATCTGAAGGAGGACTCGATGCAGGCATGGAATCCGCAGCAATCAAAACAGCGCGCTGTTTGTGGGCTTGCCGCATTTGGGAGATAATACGCCAAAAGCCATGGAGGATAAGAGCATGAGATGGAGCAAAAGCAGCGGCTTCAAGACAATCGCCCCTGTTTGGCTGGCAGTGTCCGCGCTGGTTTTGGTCGGCTCGAGCTGGATTGGCAGTTATCGGGGGTCGGCCAATGACGGGAGTTACACCGGCCTGGGAGACAGCGGCCTGCTCGCGGATCTTGCCCGGCCGCAGCAGGGGCGTTCGATGCGTGCCACGTCCACCATGCGCGTGGGCGAGATCCGCCGCGGCCCGAACGGCGAGCGCAACACCGGCGAGCGCAGGTACAATCCAAAGGCCGATCCGCGCGGCGACGACAACGAGCAGAGCAATTGGGACAATTTCAATCTCGCTCCCGGCGAAACCCACATTCTGCTCGACGAGCAGGGCCCGGGCGTCATCACCCACATGTGGATCACTTTTCTCGGTCCCGAACCGCAGAACTGGGCCCCGCAGGGCTCAGCCAATCACCAGGAAATGATGCTGCGGATGTATTGGGACGGCAACCCGCGCCCCGCCGTGGAAGCGCCGGTCGGCGACTTTTTCGCCAACTGTTTCGGCAGGCGCAGTGAGGTCATCAGCCTGCCTGTGATCGTGGAAGACGCCGATTCCTACAATTCCTTCTGGCGCATGCCGTTCCGGAAATCGGCGCGCATCGAGATCGAGAACCAGAGCGACAAGCCGCTCAGCCTGCTCTACTACAACGTCGACTGGATCAAGCTGGACAAGCTTTCCGGCAATACCCCCTACTTCTATGCGCAGTATCGCCAGGAGTATCCGGTGCAGCACGGCAAGGACTATGTACTGCTGGAGACGGCCGGGAAAGGCCAATATGTGGGCACCGTTCTGGCCGTGCGCACACGCAGCCCGGCGTGGTTCGGCGAAGGCGACGAGAAGATGTACATCGACGGGGAGGCCAAGCCTTCGATCTGGGGTACCGGAACAGAGGACTACTTTCTTTGCGCCTGGGGATTGAAGAAGACACTCACGCCTTACTTCGGAGTGCCCTATTTCGACCAGTCGGGCATCGTGGGCGGCCACACGAGCGCCTACCGCTGGCACCTCAACGACCCGATCGTGTTTAACACCGGCATCAAGGTGACGCTGGAGCACATGGGCTGGATATCTCAGGATGAGAATCCGGACTACAAATCCACCAGCTGGAACGAGCGCGAGGACGACTACGCCAGCGTGGCATTCTGGTATCAGACCGGCAGCTCCACCTTCGCCACCCGCGCACCCGGCGCCCGCGAGCGCCGCCTGCCCAGCCTCGAGCGCGTGATCAGCTATGCGCGGGATTTCGCCGATGATGCTCATCACGGCGAAGGCACGGTCACGAAACAGCAACTCGATCTTTACGACGGCCCGCAGCTGCTCTATCGGCCGCAACAGGCAACCGGAGCCTGGATCGAGATCCCGATTGAGGTGAAGAAGAAGGAGCCTCTGCGCCTGCTGATCATAGGGACGAAATCCAGCGATTTCGGCCGCTACCAGGCCTTCCTCAACGGCGTGAGACTCGGCAGGCCGATGGATTTCTACCACGACAGTCCTGTCGATCAGGAGTTTCACCTGCTCGACTTCTGGCCGGATCCGGGCACTTACACGCTTAGGCTGGAATGCATCGGCAAGAGCCTGCAAAGCAGCGGCTATTACTGCGGCATTGACTCCGTGCGCCTCCGCGAGCGCCGCCCGCGGGTAGCAGAGTATGGCCACGACAAAAACAAGGATTGGCGGAAGGCCCCGACACTCTACCGCTGAATGTGCAGACAGGATATTCCCGGCATGCTACTGAGGATTAGATAATATAGTGACCTTGATGCCCTGCTTGAGAAGCCAGGAGCGCCAGCCTCGAGTTTAGTTCCACGGCAACTTCCCGGAGATTCATCACTTCCCCAAACCCGCGGGACACTCGACGCGCAAGCTCCCGCCGTAGAAATGGTGATAGCGTTCCAGGGCCTCG
>JBEKYG010000836.1:0-2774 GCA_049511215.1 Acidobacteriota bacterium
GCGGCCACGCAGGCGCCGCCCGCCTGGTGCGGAGACGCATCGATCAGGCTGACCCGGCTGAACTCCGGAAGGCCGGGCGGCGTGACATTCTGCCAGGTCTTGCCGCCGTCGCGGGTAACCTGCACGAGGCCGTCGTCCGAACCGGTCCAGATGGTGTTGATGTCGAAATGCGACGGAGCGATCGTGTAGATCGTGCCATAGATCTCCGGTCCATTTTGATCCTTCGTGATCGGACCGCCGGAATCACCGAGCGTTTTCGGGTCGCCGCGGGTAAGATCAGGGCTGATGCACTGCCAGGTTTGCCCCTCGTTCGTCGTTTTCCAAAGGTGCTGTGAAGAGCTGTACAGCGCGTTCGCATCGAGCGGAGAAAACACGATCGGGAAGGTCCACTGCAATCGCTCCTTCAGGGCATTCGCCGGCATTCCGGAAAAAAACATCGGATAGAAGTTCACGACGCGAGACTCGCCGGACCGGCGGTCGTAGCGTGTGATCACGCCCGCCTGGTCGCCCGCGTAGAAGATGTTCGGATCCTTGGGATGCGGCGCGACGTAGCCGGCCTCGCCTCCGCCGGCAGTGTAGAGCCAATCGCCACCCGGCGCGACAGGATCCCGCATATTCAGGGCCCGGCCGCTGGGCACACATGCCGTGCCGCTGTCCTGCTGGGCGCCGCACACGTGATATGGGAAATCTCTTGTTGTCACCACATGGTACATCTGGGCCGTCGGATAGCGCTCCGGCGTCCAGGTTTTGCCGCCATCGGTCGACACGCTGCCGCCCCCATCGTCGCTGCTGATCATGCGGAGCGGGTCATTGGGCGCAATCCAGAGATCGTGGTGATCGGCATGCGGAGATCGCAGAGTCTCGATCGTTTTGCCTCCGTCCCTCGACCGGTAGAATTCCACGTTAAGAACATAGACCACGTCTCGATTTTTCGGATCGGCACAGATTCGCGTGAAGTAGAACGCGCGCTGGCGGATGCTTCGGTCCTCATTGACCCGTGTCCACGTGGCTCCGGCATCGTTGGACTGGAAAAGGCCGCCATCCTCCGCTTCTATGAGGGCATAGACGCGGTTTGAATCGGCGCCGGAAACGCTCGCGCCGATCTTGCCGATGATGCCCTTCGGTAGTCCGGGATTTCGAGTGATCTCCGTCCACGTGTCGCCGCCGTCGGTGGATTTGAACATCCCGCTCCCGGGCCCGCCGCTCGACAGCAGCCACGGAGTGCGATAGACGTCCCAAATCGCGGCAAAAAGCACACGGGGGTTATTCGGATCCATGCACAGATCGATGGCTCCCGAATGATCGTTGCGGTAGAGCACTCGCTTCCAGGTGGCGCCTCCGTCGGTGGATCGGAACACCCCTCGCTCTTCATTGCGGCCATATGGGTGTCCCAGCGCCGCGACATATACGATGTCTGGATTGGACGGGTGTACCAGAATTCGGGCGACGGCTCGGCTGTCCTTCAGGCCAATCTGCCTCCAGGTCTTGCCGCCATCAGCCGTTTTATACACACCGTCGCCTTCGAGGATGTTGCCCCGCAACTCGGTCTCGCCCATCCCGATGTAGACGACGTCAGGGTTCGACCCAGTTACAGCCACTGCCCCGACGGATGAACTGTGGATTTGGCCGTCCGTGACTGGGAACCATGAGGTACCTCCATTGGTCGTCTTCCAGAGCCCGCCGCCGGTCGCCCCGAAATAGTACTCAAGCGGCCGGCGGGCGCTTCCCGCGGCCGCCTGCGAACGCCCGCCGCGGTTCGGGCCGATGTTGCGCCAATTGAGGCCGCCCAGATCGTAGGATTGGGCGCGAACCAGGCCGGCGCCGGCAAGCAGCGCTATCGCCGCATAGAAAATTGCAAAATGCGGCGGATAAAGAGTGATTTTCTTTTGCATCGATGCCCCCAATCAAAGGCGGCCATGAATTGGGTTTCGTCCTGATGCTGATTCACCACAACGGGCCGCGCGGACGGTTCTTTTCCCTTTCAGAAAAACCATGAGCGAAGCGGCGCTAATAGGTCGTGGATATCCTGCGCCTTATAGCAACAACGTGAAGGGCGCAAGCTTCTGGGTATGCGTCGAACAAAATGCGATAGTTGCCAACCCGCCGACGAAACGTTGCCGCTTGGTTCTTCAAGCGAATGAGATCGCCGCCAAAAGGGTTGTTCCGCATCTCTTCCAGGGCGGCGGCAAGGTATCCCTGGTCTCTTAGGGGAAATTCCTCAAGCGCTTTTCTTGCTTGGCTTGCGATTCTTAGTTGCCAAGTCATTGAGGAACTCGTCCAGGGTCACGTACTGTCCCTTTTTAATCTCGGCGCGGCCGCGCCGCATGGCGGCTAGTTCAGCCTTGGAAGCGCTCTCGACCGGGAAGCGACTGTAAAAATACTGGCGGAGCGCTTCGCGCACGAGTTCCGACTTGGTTCGATGCTCGGCTTCGCGAACTTTCTCGAATTGCTCAACCATCGCTGGCGGCAGCGAGACTGTCATTGTGCTTCTGTTTCTCATAGAGATGCCCATTCTACCAAACGGTAAGACCTTTTCCTACAGATTGGCGAAAATACCGAACTTTTCAAATTAGCATCCCTCCTAAAGAACTGTGGCGGTAAGCAGAAGATGACGGCCTGATCTATAGGACTTTCTGTCCGCCGATGTCAATGGAGGGCCGCTGCAGGACGATCGCGCCCTGGCCCGTTGACCCGTCGACGAGAACTGCCACGGGGCTTTCCAGACGGATGTGGCGAAGGCATCCGTCGAGTTCCTCGCAAACCGCGGGCTGGGT
>JBEKYG010000837.1:0-2770 GCA_049511215.1 Acidobacteriota bacterium
CGCGAGAGAAATCCCGACGGTGATCGTGCGTACCTTGGCGATCCTGGCAGCGCCTGCTTGCGGCGGCGGCATGCGACCGGGCAACGAAGTTTCGGCAACCATCAACAGGGCGGACAGAAATAGAGGGATCTTTTTCACGGGAAACCTCCCTTGGCGAGAAATCATTCGCCGATTCTACACCATGATTTTCTGAGTCAGCCGCACCGTTTCGCCTTCCACGCGAACATCTATGCGCGTTTTACCGTCTTCAGTCTGGTAGAGAATGATTCCTGAGTAGAGCGGCTGATCCGGAGGATTTGTCACGACCTCACCTCGCTTCGCAACTTCACCATGCCACTGGCGATCTGGCCTTCGATTGTTCTTGTGATCAAAAAAGGAGGGCAAAAACCGGACCTCAGCCTGTCCCTGGACCCTCCTGAAAGCATGATCTCTTGTCACTGCACCATTCATCGAAGTCCGTCCCCGATCCCCCGATTCATCGTTTCAAGCTCTGCCCATCAGTACGAGCCGGCTCGGCTCACGGCCACCCTGTTCTTGCCCGAGTACTTCGCTTCGTAGAGCGCCTTGTCGGCCTCGGCAACGATAGCGCGGAGGGTTCTGGCGTTCTCCGGACACGACGCCACCCCGAGACTCACTGTGACTTTCAAGTCGTGCCCGCCGGTCGCCGATGTCGTGCCTTCGACGATGTCCCGAATCCTCTCTGCGATAGCCTCCCCCTCGTTTGTGTCGGTCGATGGCAATAGAACGGAAAACTCTTCTCCGCCATACCGGAAGCTGAAATCCTGGTCCCTCATGGATTTCGAGATCGTCGAGGCGATGTTTATCAGGATGTCATCCCCAGCGGGATGGCCGAACGTATCGTTGATTTTCTTGAAGTCATCAATGTCGATCATTAGCAGCGTCAGTTTCTCGCCGTACTTCTCATGGCGGGCGAGATTCTTTTCCAGAATGTGCTGGAAGTGCCGCCTGCTAAAGAGGCCTGTGAGCTCGTCCGTGGTCGCCTGACGGTAGAGTGCGGCATTCTCGAACGCAACTGCGAGGTGGCTGCTGACGGCCTTGATCACTCGCACGCCCATTTCGTCAACGGGATCCTCTTTTTTTCTGAGGATGATGAGCGCAAGCCGCCTGTCGCCAGCGGCGACAGGCATGAATATCTCCTTCTTGTCGTCCGACATCCTGATATCGGCGAGCCTTCCCTGAAGCCATTCTGCTGCCAAAGGCCGATAGGGGTCTCCGGGAGGCGCACCGCGCCGCTGGATCTTCTGGTCGGTCCGGGTCCAGACGACGCCTCCATATCCCCCGTCCCTCTTGGGGAGCAGAACATGGATTTCCTCCGCATCGAGAAGCTTGCGGAAAGCATCGATGACAATGGGCTTGAGTTCTTCGAGGTCGATCGTCTTGCTGAGATGCCCCACCAGGTTGTACAGCATGGCTAGCTCGGTGGACCTCAGCATGACTTCGTTGATGTAGGTATCCACTCCCCTTGACAGCATTCTCGATGACAAGGGAACCAGGACCGCCAGGCAGAGCCCTCCCAGCAGCGCAAGGATGAGCTCGACGTGCGCGATGAGAGAGTAGGTCGGCTGGACGGAGCGATCAACGACAAGCATTCCGTTGATCGTCTCGCTGGCCGGATGACACCGAATGCAAGCTTGCTCATTGAGGAATACTTTGACGTGCCGCAGGATATCCTGCCCTTCAACTTTGAGGATCAAAGTCGTCTGACTGCGGATGGAATTCTGCGCGGAGTGGCATGGTTTGCAGGAAGGCTCCTGAAAACGGTTGATTGAGGTCCCAATCCCGATCCTTGGGGTTGAGTAAGCAATCTTGCCGGTCTTATCCAGGATAAGGATCCGGCCAAGTCCCGACTTGTTCTTGCCGATAACATCAAGGGTATCTTGGATGGTTGCGGGGTTCCGCTCCAGCATGAGATCCCTCAAGCTCAATTCAAGGATCTCGCTCAGCTCTTCCGTTCGCATCTTGCTGTCTTCGAGGAGACGACTGCGGAGGACCCCGGCGATGATGACCATGGTCAGAACAATCGCTGCCGTCAGAACGGCGAGGGCGGAGAGAATTATTCTCCTCTTGTATCTATAGAGCCATTCCGCCGATCCCGCTGGTTCCATGATTTTCCTGTTGCTTCTCCGAGTTGTCTTCGCGAAGCGGAATCCTCTTCTCGAGCAGGGTCAGGGACCCTTTGTTGCGGTACATTCACACGGCACGTGTTTCTAATGTAGGCATTACGATATCACAACCGCAACGTGGCGCGATCCCGGAAATTTTGCCGGACCCAGTTTTGGGGACAGGCCACTCAACTCCTGAATTCCCGCGCGCTATGACTGAATGCCTGGCCGGCAATTCAGGAGTTGAGTCGCCTGTCCGATGCGCTGGAATATACCGGCATGAAGTCGAGAATGAAAGAGTCTCACGGGAAAGGAGTAGCGAACCATCCTGACCTCGAGTCTTGCGCGGTCCGTCGTGAGCCACCTCTCTTAGCAACTCCACCATGCCACTGGCGATCTGGCCTTCGATTGTCCTTGCGATCAAAAAAAGAGGGCAAAAATCGCAGCTAAGCCCGTTCCCCTGGAATGGAAACGGGCTACGTTAATGCAACGAAAGGGAAAAACGTGGTCCGACCCCGATCCCTCCGCCACAAAGTCACGGGTGAGGTTTCCCCGTCCGTGTGCTTGGCGGCGGCAGCGTTTTAGGTGGCGCCAGTCACCTTCCAATTCATTGGTGGTACGGGGCCAATGATCACCTTGCGCCGGCA